>JAFPCL010000070.1 GCA_017390225.1 Clostridia bacterium | reverse complement strand
GGTTTTCGACTGGACAAGAAGTGTTTTGGATCATAAAAACGAAGATGGTTCCACGTCTTTGGCATACGATCCGAGAATTATTGCCGCCGCTGACCCGAATCGGGATGACATGACGCTTCCCGGTTGGGATGCAAGCTACAAAAGGGAAGAACTCAAAGCACTCTTTGCCATGTATGCTGAAAAAACAGAAGAGGACTTATGGGAGAATCTTTCTTATTTCTTGCAAAAAGTGATTCCCGAATGTGAGAAAAGCGGGATTCAAATGGCGATTCATCCTGATGATCCGCCGTGGAGTGTGTTTGGCTTGCCTCGGATTATTCGTGATGAAGCATCCCTTGACAGATTTCTGTCTCTGGTAGATTCCCCGGCAAATGGACTGACCTTCTGCATTGGCTCATTGGGCGTGAATCCCGATAACGATATTGTGAAAATGACAGCGAAATACAGCCGCATGGGACGGCTTCATTTTCTACATATGCGCAATGTGAAAGTGACGGGAGAGCAAGCTTTCCGAGAAAGCGGGCACTTGACCGAAAACGGATCTTTGGATATGGCGGCAATCATTCGTGCCGCAAAAGACAACGGATTCTGCGGATTTATCCGTCCTGATCACGGAAGAAATATCTGGGGCGAAGATGGTCGTCCGGGCTATGGTTTGTATGATCGTGCTTTGGGTGCGGCGTATCTGACCGGCCTATGGGAAAATGCCTGAAAAGGGTTGGTAAAAAGCCCAAGATCGCAAAAAGGCGGAGTTTATATTTTATTTATTATTCAGCCAAAGATAGAGCATGATTTTTATATTGTGCTCTATTATTTTTTATAGGAAGAAAATCTCATTGCATTCGATTTTTTTATTGTAAGCCTTTTTGCTACGGAGCAAACCTCACCGCTCGCCGTACCCATGTACGGCTTCGGGGTGGGAAGTGGCAGATTTTCTGCCCCTTCCATTCGGTTTGTCCGTTCTTGAACTTTTTCCCTGCCCCTTTTTTGTTTTCAAAAAAGCTCTTGCAAAGCGTGTGTTCTTTGCAAGAGCTTTTGTCAGTTATTATGATTCTCTTTAAAATAGGAAACATATTTTATGCCATGGCCACCGGGGAACAGGTAATCATACAGATCCAGGAAATAATCATCGGTCATGCTGGCGATGTAGTCCACGACGATACGATTGGGTTCGTCGCTTTCATAATCGGTGCTTTCGTAGTATTTGGAAGACGAAGCAACGTATTCCAAATGGTGACGATGAATGACCGAATCGCTTTTTTTGGAGGTAAGATCCTCGTACAGGCGCTGATAGACATTTTCGAACATATCGTTTAATGGGGAGTAAGCTTCCATTTGCGCTTCGTGCATATATATATGCTCGTAGTTTTCCTTTTTTGCCAAACGAAGTGCTTCAAAATATTCGGGGGACAGAGAAAGATAATCCTTGCCGTAGCTGTTTTCAATTAGGTTAACCGTCAGATTGTGGATGATGGCGGCATTGAATTTCCCGACTACTGTTTCCGAAAAACAGGAATCATCGGAAAGAAGCTTTGCCTTGATGGCATCTTGGCGATCTTTCCCTATGTATGCCAAAATATCCGAAAGACGGACAACACAGCCCTCTAAGGTAGCAGGCACGAAATGGGCGGAGCCCTCTTTGTTTTGGTGACAGAAATCAAGCATTTCGTCGAATTCCGCAAAATCCTTTAAAGGACGAGGCTGGTATTCCGAAAGTTCCAATTCACCGTTGTGGCACAAAATGCCATCTAAAACCTGCAAGCTGATATTATAGCCGAAAATCCGATCTAAAATTCGCACACTTTGCAAATTGTGATGGAAATACATACCCGTCTTTTCGTTGTAGATACGGCTTAAAATACGTTCACCAACATGGCCGAAGGGTGTGTGCCCCAAGTCGTGACCGATGGCAATGGCTTCAATAAGGTCTAAATTCAGACCCAAGGTATATCCAATACCACGAGCAATGCGAGAGACCAGTTGGATGTGCAGTGCACGACGGGAGATATCGTCATTCTTATAAAATGAAAACACCTGTGTTTTGTCGGCATAGCGATTATAGTAGGGACAATTCATGATTTTTTCGGCATCGCGCACGAAAGCCGGCCGCAGTGTGCTTGCCGTGTCTCTTGGACGGCGGACTCTGCGGATTGCTAAATCTTCGCTGAGGTATATATCCTGCCTTTCTTTACGAATCCGTTCGGCAAGGGCAGGGCTCAGGTCAATATAGTGCTTTCTTTCATTGTCCATCGAAATATTCCTCTTACTTCAATAAGTTTTCAGCAGCATCGGCGGAAAGCTTCAGCATATCACTGTCGCACAATTCAACCGCACCGTCATCGGCGGCTTTGGCAAACTTCGGATTGAAGGGGAGCTTGTCTAAAATTTCAAGGTCATGGCGGAAAGCAACCTCATCGGTGTGGCTTTCACCGAATACTTCAATACGTTTGCCGCAATCAGGACATTCCATGTAGCTCATGTTTTCAACAATACCCAAAATCGGCACACCGACGGCTTCTGCCATACGTGTTGCCTTTTCAACAATCACGGAAACCAATTCCTGCGGAGAGGTGACAATGATAATGCCATCCACGGGAATGGATTGCATCACGGTCAACGCAACATCACCGGTGCCGGGGGGCATATCGACCACCATGAAATCCACATCGCCCCAATCGGTTTGTGTCCAGAATTGGGTGATAACACCGGAAACAACAGGACCACGCCATAATACAGGGGTTGTTTCTTCTTCTAAAAGCAGATTAACAGACATAACTTTTACGCCTGTTTTGCTCTCGACGGGAACCAATAAATCACCGCGACCTGTGGCACGTTCTTTTTTCATGCCGAACAGACGGGGGATGGAAGGTCCTAAAATATCACTGTCGAGCACGGCGGTTTTATGACCGCGGCGATTGAGTTCGACAGCTAAAAGGGAAGATACCATGGACTTACCTACGCCGCCTTTACCGCTTAAAACAGCAATGACTTTTTTTACGTGGGTGTCTTCGTGGGTCTTTTCCCAAAAATCTTCTCTTTTTCTTTCACGCGATCCGCAGTTTGCACTGCAGGTACTACAATCATGGGTGCATTCTTCGCTCATTTTTTTCATAGCCTTTCTGTCCGTTAAATGGAGAATAACCTTCTTATGACGGACAAATAAGAAGGCTTTATGAAGAAAGTCTTTCTTCTGCTTTTGCCATCCGAATCAGCTGTGCATATTTCAATTCTGCTGCGCGAAGGGAATGGGCACAAACATCAATCCATGCGCCTTGCGCTTGATTGAAATGCATTTGCGCCAGCTCCATTTCACGTTTTGCATCTTGAATTTCACTTCCCAAGCGATTTCTTTTTTGGGAAAAATGCGCCAATTGCTGACTGATGGTTTTTTGTTTTTTTACATACATATCCGTCGCCGCCTTTCTGATATAAATATTATAAGCGGACAACTTTTAAAATATGCATATGTTGGTTAGATTTCCCGACGTCCCTCTAAAGCACGAATTAAGGTGACTTCATCGGCATATTCCAAATCGGCACCGACGGGAAGACCGCTGCCAATGCGTGTGACACGGATGCCCATAGGCTTAATCAGCCGTGCCAGATATAAAGCCGTGGCCTCACCTTCGACGGTTGAGCCCGTGGCGACGATGATTTCCCGAACCGTGTTGTCGGAAAGACGAGCCAGCAATTCTTTGACCTTGATTTCGTCTGCACCAATGCCGTCCATGGGGGAAATCACGCCATGAAGGACATGATAAAGTCCTTTGTATTCATGGGTTTTTTCCATGGCGAGCACATCTTTGGGTGCTTCAACAACACAAATGGTCGAAGAATCTCGTTCGGGACTACTGCACAATCTGCAAATCTCAGTATTTGTGAGATCCTGGCATATTTGGCAGCAATGAATGGATTTTTTTGCTGTGAGCAGAATGTCAGCAAAGTTTTCAACGGCTTCTTCGGATTGGTTCAGTACATGAAATGCCAAACGGACAGCGGACTTGTGTCCGATGCCGGGCATACGTTCAAATGATTCAATCAATTGTGCCAAAGGGGCAATGTACATTGATAAAACTCCGTTTCTAAAACTTACATTAAGCCGGGAATGCTGATGCCGCCGGTAATTTGTCCCATAACCTCTGTAGCTGCAGCTTCTGCTTTTTTCAGAGCATCATTAACAGCAACCATGGTCAAATCCTGGAGCATTTCAACATCATCGGGATCAACGGCTTCGGGAGCAAAAGTGATCGATAAAACTTCACGATCACCATTCACCATTACTTTAACAACGCCGCCACCTGCGGTGCCTTCATATGTGGCAACTTTCAGCTCTTCCTGCGCTTTTGCCATATCTTCTTGCATTTTCTGGGCTTGACGAATCATCTGATTCATGTTGCCACCTAAATTCATACCTCTGGGGAATCCACCTTTTGCCATTTTTATTTTCCTCCTTATTCTTCATCATAGTCATCTGAATCTTCTTCAAATGTATATTCTTCCTCTTCCGGAGGTTCGTCCTCGGGAATGGGAATGTCGTCGTTAAAGTCGGGGGGGAGCATATCCTCCACCGGAATATCTTCGGGGGTGTCATTGTAAATATCGACTTCTTCCGCTTTTTGCGCCAGCTTCTTATTCATGGCAAGAAGCGCATCATCATCAACATCGACTTCCTGCATATAGTCTTCTTGAGAACGCAGGATAATGGACGGACAACTGCCAAATTTTGCGGTAATAATCTCACTGAGCCGAATTCTTCGGTTGTTTTCGGAAAGCAATCCTTCGGCTAATTTCTCGCTGTCTTTGGATGCAAAGAGGATGACCAAACGACCATCGTCTTCCATGACATCCGTGGTAAGGATTGCATGATATATAGCTGTTTCACCGGCGGAACGAACCTCTTTCAATACATTTTGCCATTGTTTTTTGATTTTGGCAATGAGTTCTGTCGTTTGCTCCGGTGTGATCATTTTCATGACCTTCTTTTTAGGCACGGGAGCGACGCCTTCTGCCGGCAAAGCGGCAGGAATGCCTTGGGCATATTTTCTCTCCAACTCGGCAATGCGGGCATTATATGCATCGCTTGCACTACTGAGTGCCGGACGGCACATCTGAATGAGTGCTACTTCAATCAGCATGGATGCATTGGAGATTTGCTTGGCAGTGACACCGGCTTCGGTGACCAAACGAATACAGAATAAAAGCTTTTCTTTGGAAAAAGCTTTTGCGAGTGCTTTTCTGGCGGAAAGATCGTCTTCCGAAAGGGAAAGCATTTGCTCCGGTGCTTCGGTGAGCTTGCAAAACAGAAGCTCTCGGGCAAAACGGACAAAACTGTCCACAAAACCGCTGACCGGCTTGCCTTCACGAACAAAGCTCAAAAAATCACTGACGGCTTTTTTATCATCTTCCGCCGCAACGGCGTGGAAAATATCTTCGATGTATCGGTCACCGGTTCGCCCCAAAAGGGAGAGCGCAGTTTCATAGGTGACAGAGCCGCCTTGACCAATGCACTGATCCAAAAGGCTCACGCCATCACGCAGAGCACCGTCGGCGGCATCGGCAATCAAAGAAAGCGCACGCTCGTCGGCAGTAACCCCTTCTTTTTCCGCTATATAACGCAGTCTGCCGGCAATATCGTGGGGGGTGATTCTTTTGAAATCAAATCGCTGGCAACGAGAAAGAATTGTTGCCGAAACGCGCTCGGTGGTTGCTAAAATGAAAACCACGCCGGGCGGAGGCTCTTCCAGCACTTTAAGCAGTGCATTATATGCACCTTGAGAGAGCATGTGCGCTTCGTCGATGATATAGACTTTATATTTAACGCTGGCGGCAGAATATGCCGCATCGTCACGAAGACTTCTGATGTTGTCGACACCGTTGTTGGAAGCGGCATCGATTTCCGTGACATCCAGCACGGATTCATTTAAGATCCCCAGACAGCTGGAACATTGGTTACACGGATTACCATCCTGCGGGTTTTCACAGTTGAGTGCACGGCTGAGAATTCGCGCCGTGGTAGTCTTACCTGTGCCACGGGTGCCGCAAAATAAATAGGCATGACCAATGCGCCCGGAAAGCACGGCATTTTTCAGCGTGCGTGTGACGGGCTCTTGCCCCACAACATCATCGAAGGTGAGGGGGCGGTATTTGCGGTAAAGTGCCTGGTATGCCATTGTTTCACAGCCTTTAATCAGAAAAAATATAATAAAAAAGTTGTACCCCCAACTTCGAATTTATTCTTCATGCGGTAACTTATAAAAAAGCTCCGGACAAGATGACCACGGCACACAAAGCTGGTTGCTTATCGCTGCTCGGTTCCCCGCCTGACGAGGTTCACAATGCTCTGTTGCGTGGGTCCCATCCTTCAACACTTTCCGTGAAGGCCTGCCATGTCAAATAAAACCCTTGGAAGGGGCATTCATCCCTGCTATAGCGGATTGCAGGTTACAAGGCGCCGCTACTGCCCCGACTAGTACAACGCATATAGTATACACAATTTTATAAAAAAAGTCAACTGTTTTTATAAAAAAGTTTTATTTTGTTATTTGTAAATGATTTCGATAAACAAATGCGCAAATAAAATGATATTATTTTTAAAATATTTTATATTGTATTATTTTAAAGCTTTTGTTATAATCAAATGAAGAAT
>JAFPCL010000069.1 GCA_017390225.1 Clostridia bacterium | reverse complement strand
GGTGAAGTTCGCGCGTAGTTTCATGGCATCAAGTAAAGAGAAATCCGCAAAAAATGCGGATTTCTACCAAAAACAATATTTTTTAGATAAAAAATTGTTTTATAAAGCGAATAAATGCTTTATTTCTGCCATGAAACGGTCCGTGCCTTTTTTTACATTCCCTTTTAAAATTACCACAGAACCTTATAAGGCGTGTTGTTATGGGTTTCAATCAGCTCGTCGCACATGGCAATGATATCGTCCAAGGACAGTTCGGAAGCCGTGTGGGGATCCATCATGGCGGCGTAGTACACGTCTTCTTTTTTCTTGGTGACAGCGGCTTGGATAGCAAGCAGCTGGGGCGAGATGTTGGACTGATTCATGGCGGCAAGATGCTGGGGAAGTGCACCCACATACACGGGATTAACGCCTGTGCCGTCTACAAAGCAGGGAACTTCTACACAAGCTTCCGCAGGAAGGTTGGGAATGAGCCCGTTGTTGAGCACATTGGCAAAAATCTTGTAGGGCTTATGGGTAACCATAGCTTCGATGATATAAGAAGCATATTCATGGCTGCGGCTGTGGGAGATATTGCCGCCGGCGAAGATTTCTTCTTTTTGCTGTGCCCAGCCTGCAATCTGATTGACACAACGACGAGGATATTCATCCAAAGGAATATTGAATTTTTCAATCAATTCAGGATAGCGATGCTTGATATAGAAGGGATTGTATTCGGCATTGTGCTCCGAGCTTTCGGTGACGTAGTAGCCGAATTTATTGAGATAGTCAAGGCGCACCAAGTTGCCGCTTTTAGGGTCGTTATATGCTTTGGCGGCTTCGCGAAGTGCAGGATATAAATCGTTGCCCTGTTTGTCTTTCACTTCCAAAAGCCATGCCATATGGTTGATACCGGCGATTTTTTCCACAAAGCCGTCTTCGGGCGGGGTCATTCCCAATGTGCGATACAGGGAGTTCACACAGTCCTGGGCGCTGTGGCACAAGCCGATGGTTTTGATTTTGGTGTATCTTTGCATATAGCCTGTGAGCATAGCCATGGGATTGGTGTAGTTCAAAAACCATGCATTGGGGCACACTTCTTCCATGTCTTCTGCAAATTCGCGCAAAATCGGAATGGTGCGCAGTGCACGGAAGATACCGCCGATGCCGAGCGTATCGGCAATGGTCTGTGTAAGACCGTATTTCTTGGGGATCTCAAAGTCGATGACGGTAGAAGGTTCGTAGCCGCCGACTTGAATGGCGTTGATAACAAAATCTGCACCCCGAAGTGCATTTTTACGTTCGGGAATGTCGAAATAGGCGTGAATGGTAGCACGACCTTCGTTGATATTTTCGTTCATGCGGGTGATGAGGGCATAGGACTCATCCAAACGGTTTTTGTCGATATCATACAGTGCAATTTCCACATCATGAAGAACATCGCAGAGCATCACGTCGCCCAAAACATTTTTAACAAATACGGTGCTGCCTGCACCCATGAAAGTGATTTTTGTCATATGATTGCCTCCTTGTTTTTTTCTTTATTATATCAACTTTCTTGGCGAAAATGGAATTTCATAAAGTGACAAATATATGTAAAAGTGTGACTTTTTTATTGACTCTTTGCCTTCTTTGTGCTATGGTAGAAATGAGGTGATCGGATGCAACAGAATGAAAGAAAATATTTCCTGATGGAGAATAAAAATTATCGGACGCTGAATGTTTTATCTTTAGGCAGAGAGGCGTGTGCGCCGCTACATTCCTTTGGGTATGCCTACACGAATTTTTATTTGATTCATTATGTCATGCGCGGCTGTGGCACCTTTGTGAAAAACGGGAAATCCCACAAAGTATGCGCCGGGCAGATGTTTATCATCAAACCGGACAATACGTATACGTATACTGCCGATGAAAAAGACCCGTGGGAATATATGTGGTTCAGCTTCAAAGGTGACATTGCCGCCATGTTTGAAGCTCTTCCCGACGTGATGCCGGTGGAAAGCACCGTGATTACCCAAATGCTTCGTGCCGAAGAGTACGAAACCATGAAAATGGAGTATGTGACGGGCAAACTCTATGAGTTTGTAGCTGAAATATTTGAAGAAAAATCTGCAAGAAAAGATTATGTGAAAATCGTGGAAGACTTCATCAAAGCAAACTATATGCGCAAAATTTATGTGAAAGATATTGCAAAGATGCTGAATTTAAACAATAAATATTTGTCAAGAGTCTTCAAAGCAGGAAAAGGCGTGTCTTTGCAGGAGTATATTATTGCGTATAAAATGCAGAAGGCGCAAGCACTTCTTTTCAAAGGTCTTTCCGTGGCAGAAGCCGCACGGCTTGTAGGCTACGATGATATGTTTGCATTTTCCAAGATGTTTAAAAGATACATGGGGGAAGCTCCCTCTCAAATATATGCAAAGAAGGTGGCAGAATGAATCCTTTATTTAAAAACGATGTGTTTGTTCCCGATGGAGAAGCCCATGTGTGGGAAGATGGGAGAATTTATGTCTATGGATCGTGGGATCTCATGGGGGACGATAACTATTGCAGTGATGTGTACCATGTGTTTTCCTCCGATGACATGGAAAACTGGACAGATCACGGCGTTTGCTTTTCTTCAAAGCAGATGTCCTGGATGCCCGACGGCACGCGCCTGTATGCACCGGATTGTGCTTATAAAGACGGTGTGTATTATTTGTATTACTGTATCCCCGATGGCAGATGCGGTGTGGCAAAAAGCCTGTCGCCCACAGGCCCTTTTATCGATGTGGGCGAAATCAGGGATGTGCTGGGGATTGACCCTGCCGTGCTGATGGATGATGACGGGCAGGCGTATTTATACTGGGGGCAGTTTGATAACGTGCGTGTTGCCAAATTAAAAGACAACATGACGGAAATTATGCCCGAAACTATGGAACAACCCCTCAGTGTGAAAGAACACGAGTTTCATGAGGGAAGCTCTGTGAAAAAAATCAATGGAAAATATTATTTTCTTTTCACCGATACCCACCGCCATGGCGGCAGAGCTACCTCTTTGGGTTATGCCGTGTCCGATCATCCCATGCACGGATTTCAATATAAAGGCATTATTATTGATAATTTCGGTTGCGATCCTAAAACGTGGAATAATCACGGCTCCATGGCAGAGTTTCATGGGCAATGGTATATTTTCTATCACCGCTCTACCCATGCCTCTGTGTTTTCCCGTCATATTTGCGCCGAGCCAATCGAAATCAAAGCCGACGGCACAATCCCCGAAGTGAAAATGACCACGGCGCAAAGGGCAAATGCAAGTATTCCCATGCAGGCGTGCCGCGCCTGTATGCTGTACGGCAATGTGCGAATTGCAGGCGATCAAGCATCAAAGCACACCTTGGCACTCACGGAAATTGCTATCGGGGACAGCGCCGTATACCGCTATATGGATTTTGATGGCGAAAATCATGTTTGCCTGCGTTTGCAAGCCGACGGAGAGGGGCGTGCAGAGCTGTATATTGATGATTTCTATCATGATTCCGTGATGTTTTCCCAAAACGATGACTACATAGATGTGGAAAAAGATATATTGCCGCTGACGGGCAAACACACGCTTGTCTGGCGGTTTTTCGGAGAATTTCAAAAAGCATCGATGGATGCATTCTGTTTTTCAAAGAAGGGATAAAAAATTATTTCCGATATTTTGCTTTGCAGACGGAAACAATCACTATCTTTTCACAAAGACTTTTTCTGATTTTGAAAGCCCCGAAAGTGCCGTTGTTAACGTGTGCAACCAAAGAAGTTGGAACGGCTCGGCGCTTCGCTTTAATTTTACTGTAACCATGGAGGAAATATTGCAAAGCTGTTCCGAAATTAGTGATGAGGGGCGGTATTTTTTTCATTATGATATCGTGACAAATGGCAGTGTTTAAGGGACTTGAAAGCCGGCCCGAATCCACAGGATATGTATTACGATATGGTGGATTTGGCACCGTATTTAAAGTGTTAAATAAAGGCACGTTCTTTTAGAGGGCGTGCCTTTATTATAAATAAATTAAGATTTTCTGCGGATAATTTTCACTTTTGAAAAACGAAAAGTTGACAAATGCTTATCCTTGTTGTATAATATGTAAGTTATAAAAGGCTACATATCTGCTTTCGTGGAAAAACCATCCAAAGCAGACAGAACGGAGGATAAACATGAGTATTCAATCGCAAAGGGGTATGCAGGATATTATGCCCCAAGATAATGCCGAGTGGAGATTTATCGAAGAAAATTTCCGTGCGGTTTGTGACGTGTTCGGATACGGCGAAATTCGCACGCCCGTACTCGAAGACACGGATTTGTTTCAACGTGGGGTAGGGGACACCACCGACGTGGTACAAAAAGAGATGTACACCTTCATGGACAAGGGTGATCGTTGCGTTTCCCTGCGCCCGGAAGGCACGGCATCGGCGGCAAGAGCTTATCTGCAGCACAACGAGTATGCCAAGCCCCAGCCCATTAAATATTTCTACGATATTGCTTGCTATCGCTATGAAGCACCCCAATCGGGCAGACTGCGTGAGTTCCACCAGTTCGGCGTGGAAGCTTTTGGCGGCAAGAATCCTACCGTGGATGCAGAGGTCATTGCCATTGCATCGACCTTCTTCCAAAGAGTAGGACTTC
>JAFPCL010000068.1 GCA_017390225.1 Clostridia bacterium | reverse complement strand
CCTGGATGCTTACTACGATACCAAGATTTTCGAAAACGATCCCTTCGCAAAGCTCGACCAGACCGGTGTTGGTAAGCTGATGGATATGGCTGTCACCATGGGCCGCAAGGTTCGTCCCGACATGCACATCGGTATCTGCGGCGAACACGGCGGCGACCCCTCTTCTGTGGAATTCTGCCACAAGATTGGTCTGTCCTACGTTTCCTGCAGCCCCTTCCGCGTGCCGATCGCTCGTCTTGCCGCTGCACAGGCTGCTATCGCTGACAAGAAATGAGTATTGCTTAATGTGAAAGGGCAAACGGCTCTATAACACAAAAGGCAAAACAAAATAAAATGACGACCTCGTAGAAGAAATTCTATGAGGTCGTTTTTTTAAGCTCAAAAACTTGCAAAATATCGCCCGAATAGGGATTTCAGGGATAATTTAGCCCAAAAATAGCGATTTTTTGGGGTTATGGATAAAAACTTGATAAAATCTCTATTTTCTGAACTTTTTCCAAAACGATAAACGGCTTTGCCTTTTTCGTGATAAAAGGTATTAGCCAAAAACAATGAAATAAGCAAAACTTAATTAAGTCATAATCAAGCCTCCACGGGAGAAATCTTGTGGGAGCTTTTCATATATTGAGAAGTGAGGAGAGCATCATATATATGGCCCCGTATATGGTTTTTGCTAAAAATTTAAAAATCACTTGCTTTTATTTCGGCATAGCGATATAATGATAGTATAAACTAAATTAGGGTGATATAAATGGACATGAATAAAATTTTAAATCATATCGGAATGACAAAATATCGATTAGCTAAACTAAGCGGGATTCCTCACGCAACATTAAGTGAATTGTGTAGCGGAAAAACAAGCATTGAAAAGTGTTCAGGGGAAACGTTATATAAAATTGCAAAGGCGTTAAACATATCGATGGAAAGTCTGTTGGAAGATAGAATGAACCAGCTTGAAAGAGAGCGTTCCTATGAATATGGTCTTCCTTCCTATTTGCAACATGATTTGGATGCATACAAGGATGCTGCTAAAAAGGATTCATCCCTTTTAGATTGCTATTGGGGTGAACTTTACGGAAGTATAAATATGGCAGAAATCAGTGATAAACTGATAACGCCGGAGCACGCAGATTATTTAAGACAGAAATTCTTATGGAGGTAGTTTATGCAGAATAAAGTTGATTTTACAAATTGCAGGCAAATTTTTGGCAGAGCATATAACGGAGCGAATGGAAAGAAAATTGCAATAGAATATGATGGTGAAAGATATATGCTTAAATTTCCACCTTCAGGGAATAAAAAGCCGACAGAATTGTCATATACCAATAGTTCAATCAGTGAACATATTGCCAGCAGTATATTCAACATGGTTGGGGTGAAAGCGCAGAAAACACTTTTGGGAACATTTAATGTAAACGACAAAGTGAAAATAGTTTGTGCGTGCAAAGACTTTACGAGTAAAAACATAATTTTATATGATTTTTGCTCCATAAAAAATACAATTATTGATTCGGAACATAATGGTTCCGGAACGAAACTTTTCGATATTCTTGAAACCATAGAAAAACAACAATTCGTAAATCCAAAGGAGCTAATTGAACATTTTTGGAATGTGTTTGTGATGGATGCATTGCTTGGAAATTTTGACCGTCATAACGGCAATTGGGGTTTTTTGTTTGATGATGAAACACAAACGGCTGAAATTGCACCTGTTTTTGATTGTGGCAGTTGTCTTTTACCACAAGCAGATGAAAAGATAATGAGAAAATTCATCGAAAATGAAAATGAGCGCAATGCCCGAATCTTTCAATTTCCCACTTCGGCAATTAAGAAAAATGACAGAAAAATCAACTACTATGATTTCATAGCTTCCGTGGAAAATATCGACTGCAATCAAGCTGTTTTGAGAATTGTCCCTAAAATTGATTTGGAAGGGATATATTCTTTTATTGACCGCACACCGTATATTTCCGATTTGAAAAAGGAGTTTTATAAAATATACATTGGGGAAAGATGTGAGAAAATTTTGTTGCCGGCTTATCGAAGATTAGTATGATGCATTTTTTGAAGGATTGGATACAGAAAAATGAAAAAGAGAGTCCTGTGTATTGGAATTATAATCATCATGATTTTTGCGATTACAGGCTATATTTATGGGGAATTCGTCAAAATGAAGAGAAACCACACACCTATGTGAAAAAAACGGAAATAGAAGCTGTTTTTGAAGAGAATGGAGAAAGCTTTATGGATGCTTGTGAATATTTCAAAGATAAAAAATCGGCTATGGTTTTGTATAATTTGCTTTATAACCGTGGTAAAGGGTTTTAACCCATAAAAAGAAAGCACAACGAAGGGAAAATTTGTTGTGCTTTCTTTTTAATTCAAAATATAAAGAATGGATAAAACGGTTTGGACATATTATAATTAACTTAAAAGTAAATTACTTCTGAGTTAATAAAATTTGCAGAGGTGATGGTTATACGCATGGCAGATGTATTCTCAAAAAACAGAAGCAAATCATATTATATATTATTTTCCAAAGCAGGCTTTTCGGATGCCGTAATCGATGAAGCAAAGCATGATGAAACCGTGATACTTGTAGATATCGATGCACTTATGAATTGAATAGGGATTATGGCAAAAAAAGCGGAACGACACACAGGTCGTTCCCTACACATAGTTGTGGATTTTGCATAATTTTGGAGCTGTAGCAATTTTGTTTTTACTACAGCTCCTATTTTTAATTCTACAATTAGAACAAAATAATCAAGAACTGCGACACCAGAACCACGGCAATCAGGGCGATGGGGTAGGTGGCAGCGTAAGCTGCGGCAACGTCTTCGGTTTTGGCGGTGCGGATTAAAGTACCCAAAGCGGGGGTGCTGGTCATGCCGCCGGTGATGGAGCCGAGGTTGTTCAGAAGGCTGAGCTTCAGGACATATTTGGCGAACAGGAAGCCCAAAATCATGGGAACAACGGTCATGATGATGCCGTAGACGAAGTACATGGGGTCGAAGTTGGCAACAAATTCTGCGCCACCGGGGATACCGGCACCGACCAGGAACAGGACAAGACCGAGTTCACGGAAGAGCTGGAGGGTGGATTTTTCGGGCATCATGTGGAGCTTACCGATTCTGCCAAAGTGGCCGAGAACGAGGGCAACCAAAAGGCAACCGCCGGTGGTGGTGAGAGAGAAGCAAGTGCCGGAAAGACCGTCGCCGGACAGCGGAATTTTAATTTTACCGACAAAGTTACCAAGAACGGCGGCAAGAGCAAAAGCGGCAAGACCGTGGTCATCCAGCTCTAAAAGCTTGCGAGCGATGGACTTCTTCTTTTCCTGGGGCGCATCTTCGCCGGAAATTTTAGCGCGTTCTTCGTCCATGTTGGCACGCATCAGCTTGGGAACAATCTGTACGAAGAGAACCACACCGATAACACCAAAGATATAGGCGATACCGTGGCCGACGGAAACAAGACCAATGTATTCTTCTGCAACGGTTGCTTTGGCGGCGGCAAAAGCCGGGGTGGAGGTCAAAGAACCGGAGAGAAGACCGACGATCATAGCCGTAAAGCCTTCAGCGGTTTCAATCGAACCACCGAAGTCAGTGTTTCTGCCGATGAAGATGCAACCTGCGGCGGCAAGACCACCGGCTAAAATAACGACCAGACCTAAAAGAACATAGGATTTAAAGTTTTTCTTGAGATTTCCGAAGAATTTCGGGCCGGCAATGAAGCCGACAGAGGTGACAAACAGAATCAAACCTAAATTTTCAATGATGGTTAAAGACTGTTCGGCATAGTTGAGACCATCGCCAATTTTCAGTTGAGCTTCCAAAGGACCGTAGAACAACGCACCGAATAAAAGTGCAATGATAAATACGCCGGCATCACCTAAAGAAACGCCTTTAATGGTGATACGACCTAAAGCGTAGCCAAAGAACAAAATGGCAAAAACACAGAACAGCAGGAAGCTGATACCGGTTACGGGAATAACACCGCCAAATAAATTCATTTTTAAAATCTCCAATCTGTATACATACTTTTTTTCAAATGCAAGCAGTCGCCGCAAATGCTCTCATTTGTGGGACTGCTTGACTTTATTTTTTAGTTTTTACGGGTGTAGTCGGGAAGGAGCTTGGGAGAAACTGCATCGGTTTTGATGCCGACAGCTTCAAGCTCAGCTTCGAATGCATCGATATGATCCAAAGTCAGCTCGCCCACAGTGGTATCCTTGGCTTTTGCCGCCGCATGGATACCGGCGCTTCTGCCGAATACGATAATATCGAGCAGAGAGTTACCCATCAGACGGTTTCTGCCATGGATGCCGCCGACAGCTTCACCGGCAACAAACAGGTTTTCCACATTGGTGGTCATGCCGTCTTCGGTGATGTCGAGACCACCATTCTGATAATGCAGGGTGGGGTATACGAGAATCGGCTCTTTGCGGATATCGATGCCGTATTTTTCAAACATACGCATCATGGCGGGGATTCTCTTTTCAATCGTGCCTTCGCCGCCGATTTTTTCAATCATGGGGGTGTCGAGCCATACGCCGAGACCATTGCCGGTTTCAACGCCGTTGCCTCTTGCAGAGCATTCACGGATGATGGAAGCCGCCGCAACGTCACGGGTTTCTAAGGGGTGCATGAACACTTCGCCGTTGACGTTCACAAGCTTTGCGCCCAAAGAACGAACCTTTTCGGTAACCAGAGCACCGAAAATTTGTTCGGGATGGGCAACACCGGTGGGATGATACTGCAAAGTTTCGGCATACAGAAGCTTAGCACCGACTCTGTAGCCCAATACCAGACCGTCTGCGGTTGCACCGTAGTGGTTGGAGGTGGGGAAGCCTTGGTAGTGCATACGACCGGCACCACCGGTAGCGATAATGACGGTTTTTGCCTTGGCAACCAAAAGCTCCTTGGTTTCCATGTTCATGAGAACAGCACCGGCGGCTTTGCCGTCTTTATCCAAAATCAGCTCGATAGCGGCGGTGAAATCCACCACGGGAATACCGCGGTTTAATACTTCATCACGCAGGGTACGCATGATTTCTGCACCGGAATAGTCTTTTGCGGCATGCATTCTCTTGCGAGAAGTGCCGCCACCGTGGGTGGTGACCATCGTGCCTTCTGCATCTTTATCAAATTCAACGCCGAGATTCGAAAGCCATTGAATGGCTTCGGGAGCATCGCATACAAGCTTTCGAAGAAGCTCTTTTTTAGCGGCAAAGTGACCGCCACCGAATGCATCGACAAAGTGGATGGCAGGGGAATCGTTGGGCTTATCCGCCGCCTGAATGCCGCCTTCTGCCATCATGGTGTTGGCGTCACCGATACGAAGCTTGGTGACAATCATAACATCAGCACCGGCTTCATGGGCTTCAATAGCGGCAGAAGAACCGGCACCGCCACCGCCGATGATGAGTACATCGGTTTCGTAGTCGGGATTGGACAAATCAACACAATCTTTGGTAATGCGGCTGTGTGCCTGGAGCATTTCAGCCAGCTCGTGGGGCACTTTTTCACCCTTGTTGGGGCCTGCTTTTAAAACAGAAAATTCGTTCTGCTTGTAGTCCGGATGGAATTCTGCCAACAAATCTTCCTTCTGCTTGGCGGTCATACGTTCCGGCTCTAAAGCAATATTCTTTTCTCTTGCGGCTTCGACAGCGGCAATGGATTGTTGAAATTTTTCGGAATACATAGCTTCTCCTCCTTACTTTTCGATTTCGCGTGTGTTGTAAAGCTCTTTCATTTCTTCAATCGGCTTCTGCATCAAAGCTTCAATCAATTCGTTGAAATCGCCGTTTTTGATTTCTTTCACGCGGTCTTCCAGATGGCCGCAACCGGGAGCTAAATACTTGCCGTTGATACGGCGTGCCAGCATAGCGACCTGGGGATGAGAGATGCCTGCGGGACAACGGGAGGAGCAAACGCCGCACATGACACAGTCGAAGGATTCTTCGGCGCATTTTTCAAATTCGCCGCGCTGTGCATAGGCGATATACTGCATAACATTGAGCTCCTGTGTGCAGCTCTTGGTGCAGGCGTTACAGCCGATGCAAGCATAGATTTCGGGATACAGCTGCATCATAACCGTTTCGTTCACGGGAATTTTTTCAATATCGTATACTTCTTTGACTAAGGGGAAGAAGGGCAGGGTGGCAATATACATATTGTCTTCTACCTTGGTTTGGCAAGCCAGGCAAGCGTGGAGCTCTTTGTCGCCTTTGATACGGTAAATGGTGGCGCAAGCACCGCAGAAACCGTTACGGCAACCGCAACCGCGAACCAGCTGATATCCGGCATATTCCATTGCCGTCATAATGGTTAAGTTTTCGGGCACTTCATATTTTTTGCCGAAAAGAAAAATGTTAACTAACTTTTCCATATTACCTCTCCTTTAATATTCATCCGGAAGTTCATCCAGCTCGTCGCAACGGAAGACCGGACCGTCTTTGCAAACATATTTGGAACCGACATTGCATCTGCCGCATTTGCCGACACCGCACTTCATGCGAAGCTCCAGTGTGGTGTAGATTTGGGTTTTATCAAAGCCCATGGCGCAAAGTCCTTCAAGTGTGAACTTAATCATAATCGGAGGGCCACAGAGCACTGCCGTCTTATCGGTAGAAAAGCCGAGCTCTTTGACGTAGTTGGGAACAAAGCCGACGTGGCCATCCCAGCCTTCCTGGGCATTGTCGATGGTCAGATGCACATTCACGCCACTGTCTGTGGCCCATTCATCGATAATTTCTTTATAATCCAAAAGATCGTCTTTACTGCGAGAGCCGTAGACAATATCGATAGAGCCGTAGCGGTCACGGTAGTGACGGCAGTAGTTGATAACAGAACGCAAGGGTGCAAGACCAACACCACCGGCAATAAAGAGCATGTTCTTTCCTGCAAACACATCGTCTACGGGGAAAGGATTGCCGTAGGGCCCGCGGATGGTGATTTCCTGACCGACCTCAGCCTGATGGAGCCACTCGGTCACGCAACCGCATTTTTTAATGGAAAATTCCATATACTCTTCATTTGTCGGGGAAGAGGTGATGGAGAACATGGCTTCACCGACACCGGGCACGGAGAGCATGGCGCACTGGCCGGGGCGATGATCGAAAGCCTTTTTCCCGTCCCGTGTGACAACACGGAAGGTTTTGATATCGGGTGTGTCGATGCGCACATCGGTAATCACACCGATTTTGGGAATTAAAGTTTCTGCGACATTATTCACTTGCTTTGCCTCCCATCTTTTTCATAACTTTTGCAATATTCATGGAGATGGGGCATTTGGCTAAACATCTGCCGCAACCGACACAGCTGAAGAGTCCATCGTTATTTTCGGGATAGTAAACCAGCTTGTGCATGAAGCGCTGACGGAAGCGCTCCTTTTGGGTGAGGCGGTTGTTGCCGTGCGCCATCTTGGTGAAATCGGAATACATGCAGGAGTCCCAGCATCTGTAGCGCAGAACGCCGTTTCCTGTGTTGAAATCCTTAATATCATAGCATTGGCAGGTGGGGCACACGAAGGTGCAAGTGCCGCAGCCGAGGCAGCTTTCGGAAAGCTCTGCCCATTCGGGACGGTTAAAGAGCTCTTCTGTTTTGCCGCCACCGAAGCCCTCGGTGGTAAGCCCCTTCAGGGGCAGTTTATCCATAATCGCATCGATTTTTTCTTTTTGTGCATCTGCCGCATCATCGGCGCAGTCTGCCAGCAAGCCGGAGAGCTTGGAAAGAAGAGCTTCGCCCTTTTCGTTGTTGGCTTTAAAGAAAATTTCGCTGTCGGTTTCCCATGCGGAAATATCGCCCATGGGCTCTTTGGGATCAATGCCGAAGGTTTTGCAGAAGCAGGTTTCCGACGGCTTGTTGCAAGCAAGTGCGATAATCACGCCGTGCTCGCGCTTGGTAGTGTAGTAGCTATCCTGCGGCTCGACCATGAACACACGGTCTAACACATCAAAGGCTTTGACGTCACAAGCACGCACGCCGAATACCACGAAATCCTCTGCGGCTTTACGGGTGTCAATCACGTCAATGCTCTTGCCTTCGGTTTTAAATGCCATCAGGTCTTCCGTTTGGGGGAAGAAGAAATCCTTGGGGCTTTTTACGGTGTTGAGCTTTTCGCTTCTTTTGGTGCCTTCTGTCCATTTCTGGTAGACAGCACCGCCGTCACTTCCGTCAACGGGCAGATAAAGCTCTGCATTTTTGGCAATCTCGGCAAATACAAGATCCAATTTATCCAAAGAACACTTACGCATTGTTATCCCCCCCTCTATTGAAAACATCACCGGGCTCAATGTCGTCTTGGGTGTAGTTCACCAAGGGAGCGCGAGAGCCGACTTCTTCGCCTGCCTGATATTCGCCGTAGAATTCATTGATATCTTTAATGAACTTACGGTTCAAAAGGTGCAGGGGAATGTTCTGCGGACATACTCTGGAGCATTCGCCGCAGTCGGTGCAACGGCCGGCAACGTGGTAGGCACGGATAATGTGGAACAACTTTTCTTCAAAGCTGTTGGCAGGTGCTTTGTTTTCCACGCCGGACTTGGGGTTATCAAATACGCACTTTTCGCAGGTGCAAGCAGGGCAAGCATCACGGCAGGCATTGCAACGAATGCAACGGGACAGCTCGTTTTGCCAGAAAGCAAAGCGTTCGTCGGGGGTCATGGCTTCCAGACGTGCCACTTCGTCGAAACGGTTGGAATCGATGGTTTCCCCTTCTTCGCACAAAAGCTCGTCGTAGGCAACGTGCTTTTTGCTCTTGCAGTTTTCACATCTTTCCAAAAGAACATCTTTGGAATCAATCACCACGGGTGCATCGGCATATAAGGTGGTGACGGAAATTTTTTCATCGCAGGCAATGGAGGAAATACCGTCGCCGGTGATGGCTTTGATTTTTGCAATATCTGCCATGCCTTCGCAAGGAATACCCACGGCATAGACTTTTTCGCGGTCAAAGCGATGCTCGGTCAAAAGCTGATTGAAGCTGTAGGTGTCGCAGGGCTTTAAAAAGACCAGCATTTTACCGTCTAAACGGTCGGTTTTTGCAACTAAATATTTGGAGAAGTTGGCACCGCAAAAATCGTTCCACACGAAATTTGCTTCTAAATCCTCTGCGCTTCTGAAAATGGCAGGGGTGATATCGTAATCGAATTCACCTTTTTTCCAGCCCAAAACACAGGTGACAGCGCCACTGTTCAGCAGAGAAACTGCTTTGTCTAAAAGTGTTTGACGTGTTATCGTTTGCATCGCAGATCCTCCAATCGTTTGTTTTCTCCGAGTGCCGTGACCTGTTCAACGAAATCGTTCATGGTTGCGGCAAATTTTGCGCCTTCTGCGGCGGAAACCCATTCCAGACGGGTACGTTCTCTTTCAATGCCCAAGAAGTCGAGCATGGAGAAGAGCGTTGCCATTCTGCGGCGGGTGTAGTAGTTACCGGAGGTGTAGTGGCAGTCGCCGGGATGGCAACCGCAGATGATGACACCGTCGGCACCGCGCTGAAAAGCGCGCAGGATGAACATGGGATTGACGCGGCAGGAGCAGGGAACGCGGATGATTTTTACATCGGCAGGGTAGTTCAATCGATTGTTGCCTGCAAGGTCTGCACCGGCGTAGGAACACCAGTTACAGCAGAAAGCAACGATCAAGGGCTTAAATTCTTTTACTTGCATATTGCGTCCACCTCCGCCATAATTTGTTCGCTTGCAAAGCCCTTCAGATCCATAGCACCGGAGGGACAAGCGACGGTACATGCACCACAGCCCTGGCAAACCGCCGGATTGACCTTGGCTACGCGGCGAACCTTGGTGGTTCTGTCGGGCATGCGGAATTCTTTATCTTCATAGGTGATTGCACCATAGGGGCAAACACGTTCACAGGACGAGCATCCGTTACACATCTGCTCGTTGGAATGGGCGATACAGGGATTGCCCAGAAGCTTATCTTTTGCCAGAAGACCGATAACCTTCGATGCCGCCGCACCCGCTTGCGATACGGTTTCGGGAATGTCCTTGGGGCCTTGGCATGCACCGGAGAGGAACACACCTGCTGTGGGGCTTTCCACGGGACGAAGCTTGGGATGGGCTTCTGTGAAGAAATCGTTGGTATCCATGCTGGCGGTGAGCATCGTTGCCAAGGGGCGGGCGGATTTGTCCGGCTCGATGGCGGCGGCGAGTACCACCAAATCTGCATCAATATGCAACTGCTTGTTGGAGAGAAGATCGGAAGCCTGCACTTTCAGCTTCTTACCCTCGGGGGTGACCTTACCGACCATACCTTTAATATAT
>JAFPCL010000067.1 GCA_017390225.1 Clostridia bacterium | reverse complement strand
TCCAAAACGGCAACGGGGCCGGGAGGATCGGAGGGCATAGCAAGCGTCTTTTTTTCCGCCATATCCGTGAGTCTGCTCTCCACGGGGTTCACCACGTGCTTTTTGATGGCGGCAAGCTCTTCTTCGGAGACACTGCCTTCCACCACATAGACCTTTGCGGTGCGAACCACAGGGCGATTGCCCTGGGAAACCAGCTGAATACATTGGGCGGCAGAGTCGGCGCGCTGATCGTACTGACCGGGCAGATATTCTACGGCAAAAACCTTGCCCTCGGTTGCGGGCATGGCTTCATAGACAAAATCCTGGGGCGGCTCGGAAAGGATTGTGCGCGTGATGCTATCGAACAAATCCTTTTCAATGCCTTCCACATCATAGCGGTTGATGATTCGAACACGAGAAACACCGCCGATATTTAAAAAGCTTTTGATATCGGAAAGAAGGGCACCGGCATCTACATCAAAGCCGGGCTTTTTTTCTACAAAACATCTGAATACCATATCTCAATTCCCTCTCAATGCGCGCTGGCCGATATCGGAGCGCATGTATTTATTTTCAAAGTGAATGCCTTCGGTGGCACGATATGCCTTCCCGATTGCTTCCTCTAAAGTGGGCGCAATTGCCGTGACGCCGAGCACTCTGCCGCCGGAAGTTACAACTTCGCCGTTTTCGTTGAGTGCCGTGCCGGCATGGAAGATTTCCTGTCCTTCTTTTAAAGCATCTTCGTCTACGGTAATCACAAAGCCCTTCTCATAGCTTTGCGGATAGCCCTTGGAGGCTAAAATCACACAGCAGGCAGAGCCGTCTTTCCAAGAAATTTCAAGGTCTGCAAGTCGTTCTTCTTCCACGGCAAGCATGATTTCCAATAAATCCGTATCTAAAAGCGGAAGCACAACCTGGGTTTCGGGATCGCCGAAGCGGCAATTGTATTCAATGACCTTCGGACCGTTCGGCGTGATCATCAAGCCGAAGTACAGGCAACCCTTGAAGGGTCTGCCCTCTTTTTCCATCGCACGGATGGTGGGCAAAAAGATGGTTTCCATGCAAACCTCTGCGATTTCTTTGGTGTAGCAAGGATTGGGGGCAACGGTGCCCATGCCGCCGGTGTTGAGCCCGGTGTCGTTGTCGCCGGCACGCTTGTGATCCATGGAGGACACCATGGGGCGCACGGTTTTGCCGTCGGTGAAGCACAGCACGGAAACCTCGGGGCCGGTTAAAAATTCTTCAATAACGATTTCGTTGCCGCTGTCGCCAAATTGCTTGTCAATCATCATGGAGCGAATGGCTTCTTCTGCTTCTTCATGGGATGCAGCAATGATAACGCCTTTGCCAAGGGCTAAGCCGTCTGCCTTGATAACCATGGGAAGGCTTTGAGTCTTGCTGTATTCCAAAGCTTTTTCCGCATCGTTGAAGATTTTATACGTTGCGGTAGGAATATTATACTTTGCCATTAAATCCTTGGAGAAAGCCTTGCTTCCTTCGATGATTGCCGCCGCCTTATTCGGGCCGAAGCAAGGAATCCCGATGGCATGCAGTGCATCTACCGCACCTAATACCAACGGATCATCGGGCGCAACCACAGCAAAATCAATGGCGTTTTCTTTGGCAAACTTTGTGATACCTTCAATATCTTTTGCACCGATATTCACACAAGTGGCATCTTTGGCAATGCCGCCATTGCCGGGCAGAGCAAAAATTTCCGTTACCTTTGGGCTTTTTTTCAATGCCCAGATGAGGGTATGTTCGCGGCCACCGCCGCCTACAACCATTATTTTCATAGGAATTCTCCTTTTATCTTAGTGATGGAACAGGCGCATATGGGTAAATGCCATAACCATGCCGTAGCGGTTGCAAACCTCGATGACATTGTCATCACGCACAGAGCCGCCGGGCTCGGCAATGTAGGAAACGCCGCTCTTGTGGGCACGTTCGATGTTGTCACCGAAGGGGAAGAAAGCATCGCTACCTAAAGATACACCGGTCTTGGTGGCAAGATAAGCGGCTTTTTCTTCTTGTGTCAGCACTTCGGGCTTTTCGGTGAAGAACTGTTGCCACATACCGTCGCGCAGAACATCATCGTGTTCTTCGGAGATATACACATCAATGGTGTTGTCTCTGTCGGGACGGCGAACATCGGGGCGGAAGGGCAGGGTGAGTACCTTTTCGTGCTGGCGAAGCCACCAAATATCTGCTTTGTTGCCTGCCAGACGTGTGCAATGAATACGAGATTGCTGACCGGCACCCACACCAATGGTCTGTCCGCCGTAGGCATAGCAAACGGAATTGGACTGGGTGTACTTGAGCGTAATCAGAGAAATAATCAGGTCGATTTTTGCCGATTCGGGCATATCCTTATTTTCGGTCACGATTTCATTTAAAAGATCCATGTCAATCTTGAATTCGTTTCTGCCCTGTTCGAAGGTGATGCCGTAGACCTGCTTGCGCTCGATGGGTTCGGGACGGTAATTCGGGTCGATGGCAACGATATTGTAAGTGCCTTTTCTCTTGCTCTTTAAAATTTCCAGTGCTTCCGGTTCATAACCGGGAGCAATCACACCGTCGGAAACTTCTCTTTGAATGTATTGTGCCGTTGCCTTGTCGCAAACATCGGACAAAGCAATCCAGTCGCCGAAGGAGCTCATGCGGTCAGCACCGCGAGCACGGATATAAGCCGCCGCCAAAGGCGTGACTTCAACGCCTTCGACAAAGTAGATTTTTTCCAAAACTTCATCCAAAGGAAGACCAACCGCCGCACCGGCAGGGCTGACGTGCTTAAAGGAAGTAGCTGCCGGAAGCCCGGTAGCTTCTTTGAGCTCACGCACCAGCTGCCAGCTGTTGAAAGCATCCAAAAAGTTAATGAAACCGGGTCTGCCGTTTAAAACCTCAATGGGAAGATCGCCGTTTTCCATAAAGATACGGGAAGGCGTCTGGTTGGGGTTGCAACCATATTTTAAAAACAGTTCGTTCATCATGCACTACCTCTTTTCTTTAGTTACCGTTAATGATATTGGTGCGAACTTCTCCGGTCTT
>JAFPCL010000066.1 GCA_017390225.1 Clostridia bacterium | reverse complement strand
GATGGATGTGCAGATATTTCCATGCTGGACAACGGCACGCACACTTTAAAAATTACGGCACTGGATGCGGCAGGGGAGAAGCATGATGTTGGTTCCCGCACCTTCGTGGTGAACAATCCTTCCGTGAACCTTGCACAGCCGGAAGAAAACAGCACGGTATACAATGCAGTGACAATCAGCGGTGCCGTGGCGGCAGGGGAGAGTTCAGCTTTAGAAATCACCGCTTCCGTGGACGGCATGCCTGTGGCGTTGTCCGTGACGGGAAACAGCTTCACGGGACAAATGGACACGCAAAGCCTACAGGCTGGCAAGCATATCGCAGAAGTTCGTATGACCATTGCAGACGGCACAACCTATAGCCGTCAAAGAAGTTTTGTGACAACAGAGCAAAAGGCAGTTCCCTTTGCATCGGAACAGACCCTTCTGTCCGGCTACCCGATCGCAGATAATGACGATTTTATCCGCAGTATCGACAATTATCTGAATATCCCTACCCCCGTATTGGAAAATGAATATTGGAATTTGAAAACCAATAACCGTGTCGGTTTTATGACCAACCCCACGGATTTTGCTACCCCCTACACCGTGTCCTTTGATATGTCCCACGTGGATATGGGAACGGCTTGGACGGACGGCATCTATGCCTCCGTTGCGGCGTATGCAGATGACTTTGCCGATTGGCCCGAATCCGTATGGTTTGAATTTTCGGAAACCGGCGTAGGCGTGCGCATCAATTCCGCCACGGATTTCACCGTGGAATCCTCTAATTTCAATAACGAAAAAGGTCATATGCGCGATCTTTACAAAGCCGATTTTGCGGGCGAAGAAAAAGTACATATCGATATCGTGAACCGTGACAGTGAACAGCTGTTGAAGGTGAACGGTGAAGATGCTATTTTAATTAAAAGCACCGACGGCAACAAGATTGTCACCGGTTCGACCATTGAAATTTACAGCTTTGAAAACGAAACACAGAAACTGCAAACATCTTTCACTGTGAAGGAATTGATGGCAGACGGCAGACATGCCACCATGTATGCTTGCGGTAATGTGGCAGAAGCTCGTTTGTATAACTACACCGTGGCAAAGGGCGAATGCCCGACGGCTTTGACCTTGGGTGACGGTGTGAGCGTCAGCACCAAAAACAACGTGATTACAGCATCCATTGGCATGGGCGCAAGAGCCGAAAATCTGCGTTTTGAAAAGCCCCTGTATATTCGTGAAATGAAAATCGACGGCAAGCCCGTGCAGAATGCATTGTATTCCTTTGATGACAATCGCACCCACGGTATCGAGATCGACGGCGTTGTGTATCGTCTGGAGGTTGAAAACGTACAAATCTCTTCTAATGAGTTTGGCAAAAACTTCGGATTCACGCTTTTTGGTAACAAAACCACGATGCCCGCCGGTTGGAAGGTGATGACCGGCTCGATTGAAAGTAACGGCGAATATATCACCCTCAAGGATAATTCCAGCCATCCCTGCCTGTACACCACCGTGGCGGCATCTGTGCCCCATGTGTTCACAGCAGATATTCAGAATATCACCAATGCCGAAGGTTCGGGCACGAATGCTGCATTCTGGGCTATGCGATGCTCCGACAACACCAACTGGGCAACCACCTATCATGGCATCTGGCTAAAGCTGAACCGTGACACAATCTATATCGCTACTCGCGGTGACGTAAATAAAGGTTTCTGCCCCGTCACTCTCAGTGATGTGAACTTTACGGAAGATTTCCATACTGTCCGCGCATATGATACCGGCGATAAAATTTTAGTTTCCGTATTGGCTTCCGATGGTGCCTATGTGGATATCTATGAATTTACAGGCATTGCAAACGGTGGTACCAATGTCACTTATAAGAATTTGGTTACCGGCGAATCCGGCACCTTCACAACGGACGGTGGCGGTGTTGCCGCTGCCGGCAGAGGTTTCTATGCTATCTGGCGTCATGCTGATTCTGATGGCTTAACCTCTGAGATTCATCTCAAGAATGCATCCTTGGACACCAATGTTGCCGAAAATCCCCGTACACAGCCTGTGTTTAACGAAGCTGTTTTGGTCGATGCTGTTTCCGGCTTCTCTGCCGCCGAAAGCTTCACGGTCGGCGAGCTTGTGTATTCCAACACCGAGGATTATAAGGGTATGTATTATCCCTTAGAAATCACGCTAAAGCCCGGCTACACCAAAGAAGAAACCACCTTTGCTTCGACTTTGAACATTGCGGCAAATATCAAAGTGGTAGAATCTCCCTTGGGTGAATTCTTGATTGTATCCTCTCCCGAAAGCACGGTCACCGGTCGTTATCTGGTGACAATCAAGGAACAGGAAAAGACCGATAAAAATCCCTTGCGCGTTGCCTACAACCAAGCCATTTACAATCCCGTGCTTGCTTTGGCAGAAGCTAACGTGACCCTTATGAACCGCCAAACCGAAACGCGCGAAAATGCATTGTTCACGGCGTTTTACGATAAAGACGGCCGCCTCATCAGCGTAAAGAGTGAAAAGCAAGCGCTTGCTCCCGGCGAAAAGCAAAACGTGAATGTTTCTTTGGAGCTTCCGGAAAATACCGCTTCCTATGCGATTCTGTCCTTTGAAAACGGCACCGCTTCTCCCAACGGAGATGCCTGCCACGTAGAATGTAAATAAGTAAAAATGGGGCTGTCGCAAAAGACATAATTCTTTAGCGGCGCCCCCTTTTTTCTTGGCTTTTTACACAACAAATGGATTTTTGGAAAATTTCACCGGATTCAAGGTACAACAAAGGGAGGTCATCAAAATTTGACCTCTTTTTTTCT
>JAFPCL010000065.1 GCA_017390225.1 Clostridia bacterium | reverse complement strand
CACCACTCCCTCTCTTTTTGCTTCATCATATGCACAAGAAGCGGTGTTTATACAAAAAACGAAGGATGTTTTTATATGCATCCTTCGTTTTTTGTGACTTTATTTATTTTGCATGGTGTTGCCGTATTCCGGATGATCGTCCGGCTTATCCTCGCCGCAATCTAAAACCAAACCCCACAAAAAGCCCAGACGAAAGCTGTAGTATGTATTCCCATGCAAATTCGGCATATATTCTGCAATCTTCTCTGCAAAAAAGCCGCGGGTGTCATGATTGCCGCGGGTGCATACCACCGGAATCGCACCGCCCGTGATGCGGCCTGCGATTTCATAGATTGTGTCAAAGCTTTCTATCGTTCCGCTGTTGTTTATGATATCGCCGTTTAACACAAGAAGATCGATTTTCCCGTGTGTTTTCTCAAAAGCCTTTGCCGCCGCTACCGGAGCATCCACCATGTAGTGAGCATCGGCAATATGATACACCGTTATTTTATCCTCTGTCACCGGATAAAAAGAAAAAGTTCTTTCCACTATATCCTCCGTAACGGAAAAGCCCGGTTTTCTTTCAAGCATTTTCCGATATTTTTATACGCTCCTTTTATATTCCAATCATTTGTCTTGCCTGTTCCATATCTTCCGCTGTAGGGATATACCGTTCATGATTAAAAGCATCCGACATCCCCAGTCCGCTCACTTTCTTTTCAAACATACAGTGATAGGGCAAAAGCTCGATTTTTGTTTGGGGCGACAATTCTTCCAAAAGCTGACGTAGCCCCCGTAAGTGATCCTCTTTCATATTGATACCGCGAAGCATAATGCACCGCAAGATAATCTTTGCCCCTAAACAATCCAGTTGCTTCAAATTTTTCAAAATGATTTGATTGGACACGCCGGTATTTTCTTTGTGCCTTACATCGTTTAAATCTTTTATATCCCACAAAAACACATCGCAGTATTTTTTAAGTTCCGGAAGATACTCTTCCGAGAAAAAGCCGCAGGTTTCCATTGCCGTGGTAATGCCTTCTTCTTTGGCTCTTTTCAGAAGTGCGATCGCTTCCATGGGGTGCGCCATGGGTTCGCCGCCCGAGAGGGTGATGCCGCCCGATGCTCCGTAAAACGCACGGTCGCGCAAAACGATTTCCAGTACCTGCTGCATAGGCATCATCGAAAGAGTGTTTTCCCTCGCACCCGTCGGGCAAAGTGCTGTGCAAGCGCCGCATCCGATGCAGTTTTTCCGATCCGTTTGCGCCCCGTGGGGGCATGCATCGCAAGAGCCGCAACCAATGCATTTTTCGGCATCAAACATGATTTGATTTTCAAAGCTTTGGGTTTCGGGATTGTGGCACCAACGGCATGACAAAGGACAGCCTTTGAAAAATACAACCGTTCGAATCCCCGGCCCGTCATGCATGCAAAACCTTTGGATTTGACTGACAGGAATTTGCATCAAAGCTCACCACTTTCATTTTTGGCAATAACCATGTCCTGCCACTCACGGTTGAGTGTCACAAATCTGGCACTCCAGCCGGACACGCGCACCGACAGGTTGGTATAGCTTTCCGGATTTTTCTGTGCTTCCTTCAAGATTTCGGCATTCACCACGTCGGGTTGCATGAAAAAGCCACCCAAAAGCACAAAACCGCGAAGAAGTGCCATCACGGCATTTACGCCCTCTTCCCCCTTCACATGATCCGGCATCAAAGCCACATCCAACGCCGCACCGTTTCTATGTTGTTTTAAATCCACCTTGCAGTAAGACTTGATCATCGCCGTTGCCCCTTGCATGCTTGTGCCCGGTGCCGGCGAAATATTGCCCGACAAAACATCTCCGGCACGATTACCGCAAGCCGTGGCATAGCGATGCGGTGCCCATTCAACCTGGCGGCCGAAGGTGGAAATGCCCGGCGGGAATTTTATCTTTTCATGCGTGTCGTATTTCCCGCAAGCATCCGCAAAATCCGAAGCCACGCGGCTGACCATCTCGTCTGCCTCGTCGTTGTCGTTCCCAAAATAAACGTATTTATTTTTCGCCCGCAGGCGCAGAGCGTCCTGCCCTTCCCAATTATTTTTCAGAATCTGCATCAATTCGGCAAAGGACACGATTTTATCGTCAAACACAAGCTTTTTCATGGCATACAGGCTGTTGGCAGTATCCACGATGCCGCCGATGTGCGGTGAAAGCACATCATAGACCGCGCCGCCCTCCAAATAGGATTTTCCCGTTACGATGCAATCGTCCACAAACAGCGAAACTATCGTGCACGGATCATCGTTATGGAGCCAACCGGGGAGAAAATCGGCAACCGCCTGCACCTGCCTGTCTAAATCTTCTGTGTATTTTTTGTATAACGCTTCAAAGCTATCAAAGCTTACGTCTGTATAGCCCTTTAATGTGTGATGTTGCAAAACGGCAAGCGCATCAAAGGGATAATAACCAAAGTGTGTTTTCCCCGGAACTTGCACTTCCCAGCAGCCGTCATTGGCAAAGCATCTTGCTTCTTTTTCGTCGTAGCCGTATTCTGTCAAAGATGCGATAATCAAGTCCTCATTGTAAACCGCCAAAATTCCGCCGCCGCAGCACATCACCTCGGCAACGCGGCGCACAAGCTTTTCATCCGAATTTTTATTGAGGCGCACGGTGATGGGAAAATCGCTGATGGCAAGCTCCTCTATGATATCCAGAACAAGATAGGTCACTTCATTGGTCACGTCTTCGCCGTTTTCATCGATGCCCGAAAGCACGATATTCTGGTAGTGTTGGGCATCTCCGTTGCCGCACGACTCTCCCGTGATCCACTCACAACCCTTGATGAAAAAGTGTGCCAAAATCTCCCGTGCTTCGTTGATAGTCAACACGCCTTGCGCTAAATCCTTTTTCAGATAGTCCCCCAGAAGAATGTCAATGCGCCCGATGCCCGGCCAATTGCCGCACAGTCTTGTGAAAGCAAAGGTAAACCATAAAGACTGCACCGCCTCATAAAAGCTCCGTGCCGGCTTTTCGGGAACCCAATTTAAATTCCTGTAGTTATCCGCATACCGGGGATCATTTTCCAAAGCCTTCACATAGCGCGCGTGCCACAAAGAAAAGCAGTCGATCGCATGGATACAGCTTTTCACAAAATGAATCTTTCTCTCTTCCGTCTGCATGGCAAGGGACGATTCTGCCTTTTTGCGAAGCCCCTCGATCCCATGATGCAAAATATCTTCATAGCCGATGGTCAAATGCGAAATGCTGTCAAAAACCTTTTTCCCATCAAACATTGCCGGAATGATATGGGAAATTGCCGCCCCCAAAGAGGCAGAACCGCTGATTTTTTCATTTTCGCAGATGCGAATGGGCGCTTCCCGCACGATTTTTTCAATCATGGCATCGTGCTTTGCAAGGGGCGACATCTTTGCAAAACCCGGCACATCGTCCATCACAACAAACGGCGTTTCTTTTGTTTGCCTGCCGTAGATTCCTTTTTGCGAATCCGTGGCAAACCTTCTTGTTTCTTCACATAAGCGCATCGGTCTTTGTTTCATTTTCTTTCCCTCTTTTAAAAAATAATCGTTAGTTCCTTTTCTGTGATTGCTTCCGCTTCATCGGCAGAAAGCTTGCCGATGGGAATATCTTTCACTGTGCCGTGATAGTCGCTTCCGCCGCTCACCAAAAGATTGTTTTTCTTTGCCTCTGCAAGCAAAAAGCGAATCTCTTCGCCCGTGTAGCGAGAGTAAAAACATTCGATTCCACGAATCCCTTGGTGCATCAAAACCGCCAATTGCTTTTGAAATTCTTCTGTCGTCAGATGCCGCTCCCCTTCGCCGCCCAAAGGATGCGCCCACACCGGTGTTCCCGATGCCGCCGCGATGGCATAAATTGCCTTTTCGGCATCAATCCTGTCCCTTCCTTTGGGAAGCGCCTTCAGATATTTCTTGATTGCCTCGTCTATAGAGCCTGCCAAACCTCTTCTCACCAGAATTTGTGCAATGTGTGGCTTTCCTGCCGCCGAAAGAGAAAAAAGATGTTCTCTTTCTTCTTTAGAAAATATAATCCCATACGTTTTTTCAAGAAAGTCCAGCCGCACGGCAAGCTTTTCCTTGCGAAGCTTCTTTGTATCTTCCATGGCTTGTTTCAGTTCTTCATTTTCAAGATTCATATGATAACCGAGAATGTGGCATTTTCCTGCTTCCGTAACACAGGAAAACTCAATGCCCGTAATTAGCTTTATGCTCGTTGGCACTTTGCCTTCTGCATATGTATAAAACGCTGCATTATCATGGTCGGTCACGGAAAAAACATCGATTTGGTTTTCTTTGATTTTTTCTATCAAAACAAGCGGTGTATCCGTTCCGTCGGAGCAAGTGCTGTGCATGTGTAAATCAATGCATGCCATGGCGTATTCTCCTTATCTTTTACTCATTTTAAAGTATAACTTATCCGAGAAAAAAAGTCAATATTTCTATCGTGTGAAGCAATGCTTAAACAAAAAGAAAGTGCCAAATTCTCTCACTTTCTTTTTGTCTGTTTTAAAAAATCCCCGTCAGAAAAATCTCCCAGCCGATGATAATCAAGATAACGCCGCCTAAAATCCCGGCTTTGCCCGCAAGCGCCGTTCCTGCTTTTTTCCCAATCGCAACGCCAAGCATGCAAATCACAAAGGTCACAAGGGCAATCAAAAGCGCGGCCAAGATGGCAGATGCCACATCATAGTGCGCAATGGAAAAGCCCACGGACAGCGCGTCAATCGATGTGGCAATCCCTTGCAAAATCAGCCCTCCGATGCCAATGCCCTTTGCCGCACAGGCACATTCCTCTTGATTATGGATGCCCTCATGAAGCATTTTGCCGCCGATGAAGCTTAAAAGCCCCAAAGCAATCCACGGAATCAGCTTTTCAAACGCAGAAAAATACTGCACCACCGAATGCACGCAAATCCATCCCAGCATCGGCATCAACGCCTGAAACCAGGCAAACACACCGGCAATCAGCACCGCTTTTCTTTTCTTCATGCAAGGCTCATTCAGCCCGTTTGCCAGCGACACGGAAAACGCATCCATCGCAAGCCCCACGCCAAACATCGCATTTTTCACAAAAAATCCAAAACCCAAACTCATAGTTTACCTCCATAAAAAAATACCGCACACGGCAAAACCATACACGGTAATCTATGATGGATATAAAGACTCCATGTATATTTTGTATACATGAGTCTCGCATATAAAAGTAAGCCAGACCAAATGGTCGGTATGTTGACTTACTGCGTTTTAAAAAACGCTTGCTACTCCCTCATTTTTTTGATTGTAGCACGAAAGTCCTCTCTTGTCAAGAATGGATTTTCGTGCTTTTTCGGATGATTGCAATAATTTAAAACGCAACGGGGCTGTCGCAAAAGACATAATTCTTTAGCGGCGCCCCCTTTTTTCTTGGCTTTTTACACAACAAATGGATTTTTGGAAAATTTCACCGGATTCAAGGTACAACAAAGGGAGGTCATCAAAATTTGACCTCTTTTTTTCT
>JAFPCL010000064.1 GCA_017390225.1 Clostridia bacterium | reverse complement strand
GTCCCATGCGGTAAGCACGGCTCATTGCTTGATTTTCAATGGACGGCTTAATCTGCGGCTCGCAGAAAACCACGACACTTGCCGCCTGAATGTTCAATCCCGTGCCGCCTGCCTGCACCTGGGAAACCAAGACACTGCCTGCCGGTGCGGCGGTAAAGGCATCCACCAGCTCCTGCCGTTTTGCCAAAGAAATATCACCTGTGATTGGACCGATGCATCGATCACCCAAAAGCTCTATCACACGGCTGACCGTGTTGCGGAAGAAAGAAAACACAATAATCTTTCTTCCCTCTTCTTTGGCTTCATCGCATATTTCCAAAAGTCTTGCGGCTTTTTGGGATTTGTCGGCATCCGCCACATGCCATGATACCTGACGCATTGCCATGAAATTGCCGGCAATGACGGCCTCTTTATACATGGAGCGCTCCATGTCGTTCATTTCGCACCATTCTTCACTTTCAATCAGCTCGGGCAATTCTTTTAAAACCTCATCGCGGGTTCTTCGCAAATACACCGGTGCCAAGGTTTTGCGGAACTGCTCCGCTTTGGACAAAAACTTGATTTTTTCCAATTCCTTTGCCACGTCTTCTTGCAAACAACTGACCAAAAAGCACATTTCATCGACTTTGTTTTCAATCGGCGTGCCTGTCATAAACAAAACTTTTTGACATTTTTGCTTGATTTGCATCAAGGCTTTGGTGCGGATGGCTTCGGGATTTTTCACATAGTGCGCTTCGTCGCAGACCAGCATGTCGATGTTCTGCGCCTCGGGCAGGCTAAATTTGCTGATGGTTTCAAACGTGGTAACCGCAACCCCGCCTTCTTTATACCATGCATCCAGCGCCGCTTCCACTTCGCCGTGCACCTTGTGGGGCACAAGCCCGGAGAACTTTTCGATTTCTCTGCACCAATTCACAACAACACTGGCAGGGCAAACGACCATAAAGTGCGTTTTTCCTTCTGCCGAAAGCGACACAAATGCCGCAATAGCCTGCATGGTTTTCCCCAGACCCATCTCATCGCCAAGGAGTGTTTTTTCCTGACACAAAGCATATTTCACACCGAACTCCTGATACGAACGAAGTGTCGCATGAAGCCCCGATAAGTTAACAGGATAGTTTGATACTTTAAGCGCCAGTGCTTCATCCATTTTGCCCGACAACGTGGCGGCATCGATTTTGCTTCCACCCAGCTTTTCAAGCTCTGCATAATAGGAAGAGGCGCGGGACGAAAAGTCCGCCATCCAAACCGCTTCCGTAGCGGACATAATTTCTTTATATTGCGCTATAATCTCACGGGCAGTATTTCCGAAATCCCCCGTATACAGCTCGTAGATTTTCTCTACGCCCCCAGCCGCTTTTTCTTTGGCGGTGCGAGATGCAAACAGCCAACGCAATCCGTTTTTGGATGCTTTGGCAGATGACAATGCTTCATTGACTTCTTTGCGATACTGCCCCGAAAGATTCTTTGCCTGCTCTGCCAAGGACTTCACACCGATATACACATACAGTGCTCCAATCAAAGCTTTGGATTCCGATGACGGATTATCCACGGTCAATCGAAGATTGGCTGTCTTTTGGATTTCACGAATCATCACGGCGGCAATTTGCCGAATCGTTCGTGCCGATTCACTCCCGATGCCGGCAATAGCATCCAGCTTTGCCTGTGTTAGCTTGGATAGGTCATACAATGTGTTGACCCCGGCTTTCTTCAGTGCCGAAACGCGGATATTATGCCCCACGGTATTGAGCTCGTCCACACTGACGTCCTTTAAGGCTTCATCTTTTGCCGCTTCAATGGCAGGATTGATTTTCTGCCTTGCCGCCGATTTGGCGCTGCCTTCGCTCATTGCAATTTTCTGTAGTTCCGACAGGTAGATTCCAAGCGCTTTATATTCTGTTTTTACAGAAGAAAAATCAGGTCTTATCACTTTTTCTGCCATTTTTACACCCCTTCACTTGTTTTTACGGCTCCATGACCCACCGCTCCTCCGGTGAGCAAGTCACAAGCTCCTTTTCACTCAAATATTCATCCAGCACATCTAAAATGTTCGTTGCCACCACCTTGCTCGGCGCATGCATGGCGACCTCCTCTTCGGTGATGTCGAAAATATCTTTCATGTTTTTATAGTGGTACTCCTGCAAACCGATACGGAAAATTTTTTCATCTTCAATCGCTCTTCCGCAAAACGAGAATTCCTTGACCGTGCCGCTTTTTGTGTCCACCACAATTCTCACGCCTTTGGAAAATTGATAAAACTCCCCATGATCGTCTGCCAACGCCTCGGGGCGGAACAAATATTGCATCATGCTTTTCAGTTGCTTGCCCGTCACCGTCATACGGTAGATTTCATCACGAAACGGAAACATCTGGGAAAGTTCCCTGTAGGTAACAATAGGTCCCATTTCCGGCTCGCGAATACTGCCCGAAGCCAAAAGCATGATATCCAGTCCCAAACGATCGCAAACCGCATCTGAAAAGATTTTTCCAAGCTGTGTTTCACGATTGCGCACCGGGTGTGTGTATGGTTTTAAAAAGCGCGTGATATATCTTCCGTATTTTTCTTTCGTTTCTTTGTCATATGTCCGAATTACATCCTCCAATGCCCGATCCTTAGGACAATGGCTTTCGTCAATGGGAATCAGATTCCATGTGTAGCTTTCCATGCTGTTGGTTTCTTTGTTGATTACAATATCAAAGCGCCCAATCCGGTCTGTGCCCGTGACCGCCTGCACGATTGGGATGCCTGCAACCACACACGGCGTTTCCATATACGAATGACTGTGACCGCCGATAATCATATCCACACCCCAGCGCGGATCGAGCTTTTGTGCCAGCTGTTTATCCTCCTCCAAGCCAATATGGGTTAAAAGAACCGTGAGATCCACATCCTCCGATTGGTAAGCATTGCAAATCTTGCCGACCTCAACTGCGGCATCACACACATCCACATAGGAACCAATCAGCTTCTCCTGTCGCGCTTGCGCCAGTACATCCTCCGTGAGGACGCCGATGAACAGGATTTTGATGCCGTCCATTTCTATGATCAGATGGCTTTTAAACAGACGAGTGTGGGTTGTATTCAAATAAAGATTGGCATTGATGAGCGGAAATTTAGCGCATTTTTCCAAAAACAGAAGATGCCCGATGCCATAGTCAATCTCATGGTTGCCAAGGGTCGCCACATCCGGTGCCAGCATATTCATGATCTCAATAGTAGAAAGTCCTTTATACTCGCTGTCGATGACCGAGCCGCGAAGCATATCGCCGGAAATCGTATATAACACATTCTGCTCTACCGCACGCACTTTTTGCACATAGCCGGACAGCATCGACACACCGCCAATCAGCTTTCCGCTTTCATCCTCTGCCAAAAAATCCCCATGCATATCATTGGAATGCAAAAGTGTCAGTTTTTTCAAATGCATACAATCCCTCTTTTCTTTTTTGGATATGCCGTTTCGCACAATGCTACCCAAAGACAACCAAAATAAAAATACACAAATCTACTGTATTTTATATCATATACCAAAAAAAGAAAAAAATCAATGGTAAACCTCTAAAAGTTTATATAAAAGACAGCAGCAAGCCATAAACCTGCCGCTGTCTTTCGTTTGTGGAAATGAGAAAAATATGGGGATGTTTAAAAACTCCCCCTAAGAATCGAGGATGAAAGTCCTCGATTTTTTGTGAAAAAAAATAGGCTGAAACCATAGCG
>JAFPCL010000001.1 GCA_017390225.1 Clostridia bacterium | reverse complement strand
ATTCCAATAAAATTACGATTGAATCTACAGGAAATGCAGGTGTATTTGCAGGGCTGTGTTCCGGTTCTATCCAAAATTGCACCGCCTTGGGGGAATTTATATGTAATACATCTCAATTCACTTTATATGCGGGAGGCCTTTGCGGAACACTGTCCGGTAACATAAGCCATTCAAAGGTAAACTTTACAAGTTTAAAATACGGATTATCAAATACTAATCATCGGAACTTATATGGCGGTGGCCTTTGTGGAGTATCCGATGGCACAATCGAACAATGCATACATAACAGCACTGTCATTTTATCGTCATCCTATTACATCAATTTATACTATGGTGGTTTAGCGGCAACGCTCAATCAAGATGCTTCCATCAGCAATTCCATGAATTTGGAAATTTCGTTAAAAGATACCGGAAGCTATGCCTCCCATTATGCCGGCATAACACATGAAAACAAAGGAACAATCACCAACTGTTACAGCGCAAGCGGCAAAATCAGCGGCTATGGGATTGCCAACGGTGGCACGATGACAAACTGTTTTTATGATAAGACAACCATTGGCAGCTCTTCCACTTCCTACGGCACCCCCAAATCCACCCTTGCCATGAAAATGGAAATGACCTATACGGATTGGGATTTTGAAAACATTTGGGCGATTGATGAAAGCGAAGAAAATCCCATCAACGGCGGCTATCCCTATTTGCGGGCGTTTTATGCAGATGTCGTGCGCCCCATCACGGTTTCCACGGCAAGTGTTTCGGGAGAGCATATTGTGATTGACACGAAAATCACCGATGTGGCAGACACTTATGTTTTTCATATCGCTTTATATGATGCCGACGGCAGATTGTGCAACTACATGATGCTGCCCAACGATCGCCTTTTAAAGGACGTTTTTGTGGTCTTCGCCGATGACGGCACGGCTACCTCTGCCAAAGTATTTGTATGGGATGCCCTGAATGTGATTGAACCGACCGCCGATTGCGAAACAATTTTGATAACAAGAGAATAAAACAGCCATAAAAAATCGGAGCTGTAGCAAGCCATTTTTCTACAGCTCCAAAATTATGCAAACGCAACCAATCTTTGTAGGGCACGACCCATGTGTCGTGCCGCTTTTTTATGTTTATTTTTACCCCAACCAAATCACCAAAAATGCCGCCGCACAGGCACAGATGCTGGCGGTTAAAAGCGATTTTTCAAAGAATGCCAAAAGGAGTGCGACCATGCATCCGACGATGGATGCCGCCGTGTTTTCCGTGGCATAAAATATGGCAGGGAACGTCATGGCGGAAAGCACCGCATAGGGGATATAGTAGAGAAAATCCTGCAGGAATCGGGATTTGATTTTGCCGCGGAACACCGTGAAGGGAATCATGCGGATGAGATACGTCGTGAGTGCCATTGCCAAAAGATAGACCAAAAAACTCATGTCGCGTCGCCTCCTTCCCCATGCTTCACGGGATGAAGAATTGCCATCAAAGCGGCGGCAATCACGGCGCAGAGGATGATGGCAAAGCCTTGAGAAATGATCGGGATATAGAATAAAATGCAGGACAGGACAGCGGCGATAACACAGGCGAGCAGAATCCCCTTATCTTTTTTGGCAGGCGGCACGATAATGGCGATAAACATACTGTACAGTGCCAGCCCCAAGGCTTCCGTGAGCGCCGCAGGCAAAACATTGCCGGCAAAAGCACCCAGTGCCGTGCCCATGGTCCAGCCCACATAAGGAAGCGTCATCAGCCCGAGCATATAAACAGGAGAAATATTTTCTTTTTCCGAGGAAGCCACGGCAAAGATTTCGTCGGTGATGCCCATGGAAAGAAGAAGCCTTTTCCATAGTGTAAATTTTCCGTTCAGCTTTTGGGTAAGGGAAATGCCCATCAAGGAGTAGCGCAGATTGATAACAAGCTGTGTCACAATCATTTCAATCAACGTGCCGCCCGTGGCAATCACATCTACCCCTGCCTTTTGCCCGGCGGAGGTGAGATTGGTCATGGAAATGAGAATGGCCTCCAAAGGCATAAGCCCACTTCCCGATGCAAAAATCCCAAACCCGAAGGAAACGGATAAATACCCGAGAGCAATGGGAATACCGCGTTTTAAACCATAGGAATAATTCATACATCCTGCCTTTCTTGTGATACGGGCTGTGCGCCATGCACAGCCCGTAGAAATTTTCAAAGAATATGTGCGTTGAGGCACTATCGCCAAGGGCGTAGGGAAAAAGCCGCAGAATGGACAAACCGAATGCATTTTGCCTCGCAAAATGCCATCCCGAAGGCGTACAAAGGTACGCCGAGTGGTGAGGTTTGCTCCGTAGCAAAAAGAATTTTTGCGGTCTGTGGTTTTTTACCTCTACTACAAAGGGCGCAGGGAAAAAGCCGCAGAACGGACAAACCGAATGCATTTTGCCTCGCAAAATGCCATCCCGAAGGCGTACAAAGGTACGCCGAGTGGTGAGGTTTGCTCCGTAGCAAAAAGAATTTTTGCGGTCTGTGGTTTTTTACCAAGCCCTTACTTTCTCGCCGCAGCCTTTGCGCGCAATTCATTATTCAAAATTCTCTTACGCATACGCAGTGTCTTGGGCGTAACCTCCAAAAGCTCGTCGTCGGCGATGAATTCCAGGCACTGCTCCAAGCTTAAGTTTCGGGGCGGTGTGAGCTTTAAGGCTTCGTCGCTGCCGGAGGCGCGCATGTTGGTGGCGTGCTTTTTCTTGCAGACGTTGACGTTCATGTCGCCGGGGCGGCTGTTTTCGCCTACAATCATGCCTTCATAAACTTTGATGCCTGCACCTAAGAACAAAGCACCTCTGTCTTGCGTATTGAATAAGCCGTAGCCGGAGGTTTCGCCGGTTTCAAAAGCGACCAAAGAGCCACGGTTGCGGGTGGCGATGTCGCCTTTATAGGGCTCGTAGTCTTTTAAAAGGGAGTTAATGACAACCGTGCCCTTGGTGGCGGTCAGAAGCTCACTTCTAAATCCGATGAGGCCACGGGAGGGCATTTCAAATTCCACACGGGTGTAGCTCTGTGCTGTGGGGGTCATGTTCATCAAGACGCCTTTTCGAAGGGCGGCACTTTCCACGACAGCACCGGTGTATTCATTGGGCACGTCGATATACACGGTTTCCACCGGCTCTAACACAACGCCGTTTTCTTCTTTGGTGATGACCTTGGGCTTGGACACCAAAAATTCATAGCCCTGGCGGCGCATATTTTCAATCAGCACGGAAAGATGCAGTTCGCCTCTGCCGGATACGGAGAAGGCATCTGCGGTGTCGGTGTCCTCTACCTTCAAGCTGATATTGCTTTCCAGTTCTTTGTACAGACGGGCGCGCAGGTGACGAGAGGTCACATAAGAGCCGTCCTGCCCTGCAAAGGGGCCATCGTTGACGGAGAAGGTCATGGTGAGCACGGGGGCATCAATCTGCACGAACTCCAAAGCTTCGGGATGCTCTTTGTCGCAGATGGTGTCGCCGATGTTGATATCCGTGATACCGGAAATGGCGATAATTTCACCTGTGCCGGCTTTCTCTGCCGGTTCACGTTTTAAATTCTCATAAGTATATAGTGCCGAGACCTTGCCTTGTCCCATGGTGCCGTCGTGGCGGCAGATGGATACGGGCGCACCCAAAGCCACACTGCCGCGCTCGATACGGCCGATAGCGATACGGCCGGTGTATTCATCATAATCGATATTGGAAACCATCATCTGGAACGGGCCGTCTTCCTCACCTTGGGGGCACGGGAAGGTGCGCACAATCGTGTCGAGCAGCGGGCGCATATCTTCGCCGGGCTCGGTAGTGAGGCTTGCCCAACCGGAACGGGAGGATGCAAAAACAACCGGGCAATCCAACTGCTCGTCCGTTGCATCCAAATCCAAAAACAGCTCCAGCATTTCGTCCACAACTTCCATGGGACGAGCGCCGGGACGATCCATTTTGTTGATAACCGTGATGACGGGAAGATGAAGCGCAAAGGCTTTTTTGATAACAAAACGCGTCTGCGGCATACAGCCTTCAAAGGCATCGATGAGTAGCACAACACCGTCTGCCATTTTAAGGCCGCGCTCTACCTCGCCGCCGAAGTCGGCATGCCCGGGGGTGTCGATAATATTGATTTTAATATCCCCATAGCGCAAGGATGTGTTTTTAGCTAAAATCGTGATACCGCGCTCTCTTTCGATATCGCCGGAGTCCATGACACGCTCGGCGACCTGCTCATTTTCACGAAAAACGCCGCTTTGATGAAGCATGGCATCCACCAACGTGGTCTTACCATGGTCAACGTGGGCGATAATGGCAATATTGCGAATATTTTCTCTTTTCATAACAAAAGACCCTTTCTGCCCACGATAATAAAAAAAGCGTTTTGCCCGTGGGCGAACAAACAAATGAACACATCGAAAGATTATACCATATTTTTCATGCAAACGCAAGTGAAACGCCAAAAAATCCTGTGGGCAAAAAAAGAAAAAAAGTATACGTTTTAGGAAGTTTTTTGTGAAGTTTACTAAATCCGTTGACTTTAAATTTGATATATTATACTATGTTTGTAATATTCTGTTTTATTTTGGAAAGGAGCTCATCATGAAAAAACAGAACCCAATTAAAATTATACTTTTTCTTGCCACCATGCTCTGCCTGCTTTGCATGACGGCATATGCCGAACACTGCATCACCTATGAAGCAGAACATGCCGCCCTATCGGGGCTTTGTGCCGTGAAAGACGAACAAGGCGTATCCGGCGGCAAAACCGTCGGCACGATTGACTATAATCCGAGCGGTGCAGAATCCACGGTTACCTTCACGGTATCTGCCCCCAAGGATGGGGTGTACACCGTGTATGTCCACGCCGCAGGCAATGTGGCTTCCTTCCCGAACCCTGCCCACGACTACTATGTGAACGGGGATATTCAAAATCGCCAAACGGTTTATTATACCAATGCCAGTGTGTGGACCGCCCCCTCGGCATATGCCCTTTCCATTCCCCTAAAGATGGGCGTTAACACCATTTCCTTCACCTATCACTACGCCGGCGAAGCTTGGTGGAACAGCTGTGCGGAAATCGACTGCATCCGCATTGCCTATGCTTCCGGCGATTTACTTCCCATTGCGCTGGAAGCCGAAGATTGCTACCTCACAGGAACAGCTCGTGCCGCCACCTCCACCTCGGCTTTCGACAATACCAAGGCAGGCTATATCGACAACCCCGATGCCACGGTCAACTTTAAAGTCACCGTGCCGCAGGATGGCGAATATATCGCTTTTGTCCGTGCCGACGGCTGTGTTGGTTTTTCCAATGACGTCATGGCATCCCATGCGGTTTACGTCAACGGCGACAAAGAAAATGCTATGATTGTCAAGTATCCCAACGCCCGTTTCTGGGACGTTTGGTCTGATTATCCCATCTGTGTTTCTTTAAAAGCCGGAGAAAACACCGTGACTTTCACGCATTCGGGCGAGCTGAACTCTTTTGCGGAGCTTGACCGTGTGACCTTCTTTGTGCCGGGTGCATGGTCTGTACCCCAACCGCAAGGCATCATCACCTTGACAAAAGCCTACGATCTTCCCGGCAGTACCTACACCTTTGACGGCTCGATTTTCATGGACAACAACACCGCTGTCGGCGGCATTGCTTTGATGAATGCCGACAACACCGTCGGCTATATGCTCGAAGCCAATGCACCGGAGCACAGACTCAAGCTCTATCGTGCCGCCAAAAATGCAGACGGCACTTGGGCTGTGACTATGAAAGCGGACAAGCTATACAGTAAAATCAAATGGGCAACCATCGTAAGCCTTCGCATGCAAGCAAACGGCAATCAACTGCGCTGTTTCTACATGAACGAGCTGGGCGGCGAAACCCCCTGGGCAAAATTTGATTTTGAAATCCCGGAGCTTTCTTCCATGACACAGGCTTCTACTTTTGTAGCTCTGGGAAGAACTGCCGTTCTTGACACCTCTATTTCGAAAGAGAGCTTCTCTTTCTCCATTGCAACCTTCAAAAACCCCGTTATCATGGGGCTTGCCGACCCGGATGTGATTTATCACGAAGGCGTGTATTATGCCTACGGAACATATACCAACACCAGCTTTGACGTCTTTAAGTCCACCGATCTTGTGCATTGGACAAGAAAAGAAAACATTTTAGCCAACCCCGTGCCCTGGTGGGGTGCCACGGTTAATTTCTGGGCGCCGGGCGTTGCCAAAATCGACGGCAAATTCTACTTGGCAGGCTCCATCAATGAAGGCATCGGCTTCTTTGTGTCCGATTCGCCGGAAGGCCCCTTCCATCTGATTGGCGACGGCCCTGCTTTCAACCGCAGTATCGATGCGAATATTTTCGTTGACGATGACGGCAGAGTCTATGTTTACTACGTTTCCTGGGATGATAACGTGGACAACATCTACGGCATCTACGTTGTGGAATACAATCGCACCTTAACCGCTCCCTTGTCGGGCATCACACGGCTGATGGTTCCCGATTGCGCCTGGGAAATGTATGACGATCAGATCACCGAAGGTCCTTTCATGCTCAAGCACAACGGTATGTATTACCTGACCTACTCCGGTGCGGCTTGGCGAGGAGATCACTACGCCATCGGCTATGCCACCATGACCTCTCCCATGGGCCCTGCCACGAAATATCACGACAACCCGATTTTCATCCGCACCTCCGATATGCAGGGCACGGCGCACCACGGCTTTGTCACTCTGCCGAACGGCGAATTGTATCTGATTTATCACGCCCATAAAAACGTCGGCACGGTAGATACCCTGCCCCGTAACGTCTGTATCAGCCCGGCGCGCTTTGTAAAAAGTGCCGGCGGTGCCCCCGATTATCTGGAATTGGGGATGCCGAGCAACGCCCCACAAGATCAGCCGTTTCACACCGTCCAAGTTGCTTTTGATGCCCAAGGCGGCACCGGCACGATGGAAACGGTAGAAAATAGTATTGCTGTACTCTACCAAATGCCCCCTTCTGCATTCACCCGTCCCGGCTATGTGCAAACCGGCTGGACACTGTGGCGTCCCTTCACCTGGGAATCCTTATTCATTCATAACGGCAATTTATTGTGGGCATGGCAAGGGCAAGAGCCGGAAGGTGCTACGCTTGCGGTTGTCGAACCCGACGGCATGTCCTTCCTGCCTGTCAATGCCGGTGAAACCCTGTATTTCTTTGCGAAGTGGCAAGAAGGTGAAGTGCATTACGATGCCGAAAAAGAAAAAGTCTATGTTCGCTTGCCCCGTGATGTGGAAAAAGGCCGTGTGTGGTACGCCGTATATGAAGGCGACACACTCCTGCGGGTGGAAAGCCTGGAAATCAAAGGCACGGCAGGGCAGACGGCACATGGCGAACTGAAAAACCCCAAAGAAGGTACACAAAAAGCATTTTTATTCACTTGGGACAGCGGCATGATGCCCCTGCATACACCCACGGAATTGAACTAACAGAAAGGAGATTCTTTCATGAAAACCAAACATTCTATTTGCATTTTGCTTTTATCGGTAGTTTTGTTGTCCATGCTTTTTATGACAGCCTATGCCGAGCACTGCATCACCTATGAAGCAGAACATGCCGCCCTATCGGGGCTTTGTTCCGTTACGGAAAAGAACGGCTTGTCCGGCGGCAAAAACGTCGGCACTATGGACTATAACCCGAACGGTGCCGAATCTACGGTAACCTTCTCCGTATCCGTGTTGGAAACTCGTGCCTACACCGTGTATGTGCAAGCCTCGGGATATGTTTCTACCTTCCCGAATCCCGCCCATGACTATTATGTGAACGGCGACACCCAAAATCGCCAGACGATTTATTATACACAGGCGACCGTATGGGAAGCTCCGAACGTCTATCCTATCACGGTCAATCTCAAAAAAGGCATCAACACCATTTCCTTCACCTATCACTACCCCGGCGAACCCTGGTGGAACAGCTGTGCAGAGCTCGACTGCATCCGTGTTGCCATGGCAGACGACAGCCTGCTCCCCATTGCCTTGGAAGCCGAGGATTGCTATCTCACGGGGGCGGCAGTTGCTCTCACCTCCGTCGGTGCACATGACAATGCCAAAGTCGGCTTTGTGGCTTCTCCCGCCGACACCATCAATTTCAAAATCAGCGTGCCCCAAGACGGTGATTATTTAACCTTCCTTCGTGCTTCCAGCGCCAACGGAAGTGTCGGTTCTCCTGCCCATGCCGTCTACGTTAACGGCGATGTAGAGAACAAAACGATTGTTTCTTATCCTGCCACCTGCGGCTGGGATGATTTTTCGGATTATCCTGTCATGCTTTCTTTGAAAGCCGGAGAAAACACCATCACCGTTGCCGGCACGGGAGAGCCCAATGCCAACGCCGATCTTGACCGCATCGCTGTTTTTATGCCCGGCACATGGTCTTGCGCACAGCCCGAAGGCATCATCACCTTAAACCACGCCTATGATCTTCCCGGCAGTACCTACACCTTTGACAGCTCGATTTATCTGTGCTCCAACAATGCCGTGGGCGGCATTGCCCTTATGAATGCAGACAACACATTGGGCTACTTCCTGGAAGTCAATGCCCCCGAGCATATGTTCAAGCTTTTCCGTGCCGCAAGACACGCAGACGGTTCTTGGGCAGTCACCATGAAGGGCACAAAAAAATACAGCACCATCAAATGGGCGGCCATTGCCAATCTCCGCTATGAAGTAAACGGCAACCATCTGCGCGCCTATTACCTCAATGAAGTAGGCGGCGAAACGCCGTGGCAGGATTTCGATTTTGAAATTTCGGAACTCTCCGCCATGACGCAAGCCTCTACCTTTGTTGTGGGCGGTTTCACGGCCGTTCTTTCGACTTCTATCTCCGACCAAGGTTTCACTTTATCCTCGGCAACCTTCCAAAATCCCGTGATTTTCAACATGGCCGATCCGGATGTAATCTGTGAAAACGGTGTGTATTACGCCTACGGAACCCATGACACCACCTCCTTTGACGTGTTTAAATCCACCGACTTGGTGCATTGGACAAAGAAAGAGAATATTTTAGCCAATCCCGTGCCCTGGGCAGGCGCCAATGCCAATTTCTGGGCACCGGGCGTTGCCAAAATCGACGGCAAATTCTATTTGGCAGGCACCATCAATGAATGCATTGGCTTCTTTGTGTCCGATTCTCCGGAAGGTCCTTTCCATTTGATTGGCAACGGCCCTGTTTTCAGAAGAAGTATCGACGCGAATATCTTCGTAGACGATGACGGCAGAGTCTATGTCTACTATGTTTCCTGGGACAGCGGTGTCTACGGCATCTTTGGCGTGGAGTACAACCGCACATTGACTGCACCGCTCTCCGGCATCACCCATATGCTCTCCCCCGACAGTGCATGGGAAATGCATGATGGTGCGATTACCGAAGGTCCTTATATGCTCAAGCACAATGGGCTTTACTATCTGACCTACTCCGGCTCCAACTATGAAAGCGACCACTACGCCATCGGCTATGCCACCTTGACTTCCCCCTTGGCAAACACGCAAAAATATGCAGACAATCCCGTGTTCATGCGCACCTCGGATATCGCAGGTACAGCGCATCACGGCTTCGTTAAATCGCCCAAAGGTGAATTATTCCTCATCTATCATGCACACGAAAGTGTGAATAATATCCACCCCCGCAACATGTGTATCGGACGTGCACGTTTTGTGAAGAACGTGGGTGGCAAGCCCGACTATTTAGAGCTGGGAAGCCCCATTGTCGCACCGCAGGATCAGATGATAAGTACCATTCAAGTTGCCTTTGATGCCCAAGGCGGCACCGGTACGATGGAAACAAGAGAAAACAGCATTGGTGTGCTCTACCAAATGCCCTCTTCCGCATTCACCCGTCCCGGCTTTGTGCAAACCGGCTGGATACTGTGGCGTCCCTACACTTGGGAAACTTTATTTATTCATAACGGCAATTTATTGTGGGCATGGCAAGGGCAAGAACCGGCAGGCGCCGAGCTTGCGGTTATCGAACCCGACGGCATGTCCCTCCTGCCTGTCAATGCCGGCGAAACCTTGTGTTTCCTAGCTACGTGGCAAGAAGGCGAAGTGTATTACGATACTGCCAAAGAAAAAGTCTATGTCCGCTTGCCCCGTGATGTGGAAAAAGGCCGTGTGTGGTACGCCGTGTATGAAGGCGACACACTGGTCAGTGTAGAAAGCCTTGAAATCACAGGCACGGCAGGGCAAACGGCACATGGCGAACTGAAAAATCCCAAAACAGGATCGCAAAAAGCATTTTTATTCACCTGGGACAGCGGCATGATGCCCTTGTATGATAAAAAATCCGTCGAATAAACCTGAAATAAAAAAAGGGCGTGATCTGTATGGATATTATAGAAGACAGAAATATACCGTCAGCCGTTTGTGTGTTTAAAGACAGAGAAGAGCCGCGAAAAGCCTTTTGGAATGAATTCACAGAGGCGGAAACCGCCTGCCGTGAAAAAAAGAAAAAAGCCTTTGTTTTGTCCTACTACGGCATGGGCGGCATTGGGAAAACGAGCTTGTGTCGAAAGCTTCAAAAAGAAATGCAAGAAAAATCACCGAACGCTTTGTATATCGCATGGGATTTTAATGAAGCGCAGGATTGCCGCACCGTTCTTTGTCGGCTGAAAAACCAGCTGGAGAAAAAAGGCTTTCGTTTTCCGCTGTTTGATTATGCTTGTTATTTTTACGCCTGTAAAATTGGCGAAAACCCAAGCTCTCCCGAAGTAAAAAAGCTAATTGAAAACAGCTCTGTTCTTCGTCTTTGCTCCCAGATTGCCGGTTTGATTCCCGGTGTCGGCTTTTGGGTCAATCTGATAAAGATGCTCGATGAAACTTTTGCCTGGGTGCGTGAATACATGAATAATCATACCGCATCGGCGAAAGAAATTGAAAACACCATTGCCGGCGAGCTATATGAAAAGCTTCCCTTATTCTTCGCCAAAGATCTTGCCGCCAACATGGAAAATCAAGATACGCCCCTGGTGATTTTTTTAGACACCTATGAAAAGCTGGTGAATGAGCTTTCCTCCGCAAATTCTTTATCTCAAGATTTGTGGCTTCGCGGCAATATGGGTGTCATCCGTCGTGTTCCTTATGTTTTGTGGGTTATCACCGGCAGAGAAAAGCTTCAATGGCACAAAGAAGATTCTGCTTGGGAAGGCGTTTTAAAACAGCATCTTTTGGGCAATCTTTCCGAAAAAGACAGCCTGGAAGTTCTTTTTGAAGCCGGCATTTCAGACGAAGCCCTGCAAAAGAGCTTATATCAGCTGACCGACGGTGTTCCCATTTATCTGGATATCTGCATAGCGCAATATCTGCAAATTTTATACAGCGGCATAGCCCCCAAAAAAGAAGACTTCGGGATTGCAACCGATGCCCGACACACCGATTGCAACGCCACGGTTTTAATGGAAAAATTTTTGGATCACATCAAAGACAGCATCCAAAAAGACATGCTGTATATGTTCGCCTGTGTAGAATGGTGGAATGATGATTCCATTATAAAAATAGCCACAAACGGCCACTGTAATTTCAGCGATTCGGCGTATGAGGCTATAAAAAAACTGTCATTTGTGATACAGGACAGCCATGGGTTTCGGTTGCATCGAACGGTCAGAGAAATCCTCCTTCAGCTTTGCCCGAAGGGCATCAAAGAAAAGGTCGCCAAAGGGCTTCTCGGTGTCTACGATTCCCAACAGCTCATCCAAGAGAGCATTTTGTCTCCTTCTGTCGATGAAGCCCTGAGGCGCATGGTGCAGGCAGGACTTCTTCTTCACAACGATGATGAAGCCTTGCAGATGTACTATCAAGAAAAATTATACGAAAACCTTTTACGGCTGACCGAACAAGGGCAGAGTAGACGCGCTTTCATTATTGCAACGCCTTTGCTCTTCCGTGCCGAAAAAAACAAAGACAGCCTTTTTTATGCCGAAGTGCAATGTGATACGTCCTGGATGCTCGCCGTGTCCCAAGTGTTCGAACAAGCGGCATCTGCAAGCGAAACAAATGCTCCTTGTTTTTCCAACATTGTGCACGATGTGTATATGGAGATTCTTTCCGGTATGACCTATATGGCATGGGACTATATGTCCGAAAAAGAATACCAAAAAGCAATTCCCCTGCAAAAAACGGTGCTGGCACGATGCCAAAAGCTTCTTGGCGATTCCGACACAAAAACACTGGCGGCTATGGAGCATCTGGCTCGCTCTCTACAGCACATGGGCGACTTTGAAGCGGCACGTCTTTTGCACGAGAGGATAGTGGCACAAGCCACCTGCGGCTTTGGCAAAGACCACCCCCGCACGATTGTTGCCATAGGCGTACTGGCGGATGTATTGTTTTTGATGGAGCTATACGAAGATGCCTGCCGTTTGCAGGAAACCGTCGCTACGTATTTCACGCATCGTCTCGGCAAAGAAAATGAAGGAACCATAGACGAAATAAAAAAATGGATTACCTATCTTGAAAAAGCCGATGCCGCCTCCCATGCCGAACGTATTCGGATGCTTCGCGAAACTTACGGAATTATTTCTTAAAAAAGATTGCGGGGATGTAAAAAAGGCACGGACCGTTTCATGGCAGAAATAAAGCATTTATTCGCTTTATAAAACAATTATTTATCTAAAAAATATTATTTTTGGTAGAAATCCGCATTTTTTGCGGATTTCTCTTTACTTGATGCCATGAAACTACGCGCGAACTTCACCTCTCGACGTACCATCGTACGCCTTCGGGATGACATTATCAAGGCTACGCCTTGATAATGTATTCAGTT
>JAFPCL010000063.1 GCA_017390225.1 Clostridia bacterium | reverse complement strand
CGGTGGATAGGCTCAAACACAATGGCTTCATCATGAATGTTAACAAGCTCCACCATGGCATAGCCGTTGACTTCCGACAGAGCTTTTGCCGTTGCCAAGGAGTGATTGCCGTCTCCCACACAGAACAAGGGATGATCGGGATGATTCTGCTTTAATTTTTCAAGTGCCGCTTTCACCGCTGTGTCGTCGGTGATTCTTCTGCCTTCAATGTGGCCGCCGTCTTCCATCAAATCAAAATCATACAGGACTTCCCCTGTACCAATCAGCGGTTCAATCACCGTTTTTTCCGGGTCATCCACAAACAAGAGCACATGAGAAAGCTCCATCGGTGCACCGGAGCGGATTTTCACGCGCGGCGGGATTCTCTCTAAAACCGTTCCTTCCGTTGCACGGATTTCGGCATCCACGCCGGGTGTGTAATCATAATCCGACAAATCAATCAAGCCCACAAGCCCCGTGCGGATTGTGCCGTTTGCCATAGTGCGACGTACCAATACATAAGAGTCTTTAATCTCCTGCAAGCAATCCCCCTGCAGATAGTCTGCCATGGTCTTGTGAATATTTGCCGTTCTTATTTCTCCGTCTTCTTTACCCAGATACACCTCGGGATAAATCAGCCGCAGTGCCGACGGTGCATCGGCAACCAATTCGTCCACACGTGCCCAGTACTGCGGCTCGGAGGTATATTGATCGCAAGCCACAACGCTCCACTTTTCAAAATCCTTTTTGGGGAGTAAAAAATCGCCTTTGTAAAACATTGTTATCCTTCCTATCTGTTTCAATTTCTCTGTATTTTACCATTTTTTTGCGGATTCGTCAACTCAAATTACCAAATTTGTTTCCATGCATAGGAAACTTCTTCGCCGAAAGTAAATTGCAAATAGGTGTAATCGGAAAGATGGATTCCGCAAGCAGCATCACAAAGGGTAAAATAGCGCACATTATTTTTTATGATCAAGCCGTTTGCTTCTCCGCGGGAAATCACAAACACCTTTTGCGGCAGATTCCCCAAAAAGGCAACCATAGCTTCATTTTCAAATGCATTGGCACCAAAAACATCCGTATCGGACAGAATGAAGATATATTTCGCATCTGTATGCGAAACAGCATCATACAGTCGATCCCACTGGGTCGCATCCGTTGCACGGATGCCGCCCTTTTGAGTGTCTACGGTAATATATAAAGCATCTCCTTCTTCTTTCACGCCAAAGCCCTCTGTGGAAAGCTGTTTATTCTCCGTGCGCATACCACCGATCAGCGCAACCACGCCTTTTTTTCTCATTTCTTTCTCTGCCGCAAGATAGGTCAGGCGATCTAAAAGTGTATTTTCCTGTTGCGCCACAGCCCCCACGGAGAACACCGCTTTTCCCGAGGCTCTTGCTTCCATGGGATCGTCATATACGGCGGCAGGTACTGCCACTTTTTCGAGCGGCACGGAAATTTGAAGAGATAAGTCATCAAAGAACAAATGCCCGGCATCTGCATTTTCCCCCGGAAGCGCCACCACATATATTCTTGTGAGTGTAAGTGGGGCTTTTATATCATTCGGAATTTTCGCCGTGATTTTCTGCATGGTCAGCGGTGCAATCTCGCCTTCAAAGCTGATGCGATGAACTGCCCCGTCGCCGTCGGTGATCTGCGCTTTGACCGTGTGGGAAAATTCTTTGTCCGAAGCACAAAACACCGTTATTTCTTTGCAGGAAGCCGCCACGGGAATCGGCTGATTCGGAACAAAATAAGCACCGCGAGTTTCATCCGTGTTGTCTTTAAAATCATAGGAAAGCTTTCCTGCAAAAGCACCCGACACCGCAAAATAATCACTTAGCTGAAAATCGCCCTTAACGCTTTCGGGATATGCCGCAAAACTTCCGCTTTGCACTTCAAAATCATCCGTATAATCTGCTGTGTTCGCCCCGACATACACGGTGGCATAGTGCACCACTCCGTCTTTTTCTACGGAAATGATGGCTACACCGTCTTTTTTTGCCGTCAGCTTATTATCCTTGAAAAAAACAACGCTCGTGTCAGAGGAACGGAAAGAAAAGGGCTCTGTATTTGTCACATGCACATAATGTCCATCCGCATCAAAAACATCAAAAGACAGATTACGGCTATCCCCTGCTTCCATCATAAAGCTGTCATCCATTACAATGCCGCTGATTTCATCCACAACATAAACGGATATTTCGCCTTCTGCATCACCGCACTCCGCATAAATAACCGCGTCTCCGCCGCGCGTTGCCGTGAATATATTGTCTTCTATTTGTCCTTTGTTGGAAAAAAGCTTTGCTTCTTTATCCACTGCATGCTTTGTTTTATCGTAAACCGCATAGGAAACCTTGGTGGATTGTCCGATAAACACGGCAGGGTCATCGGTTTCTAAAATAATCCCATCCGGCTCTCCGTCGGGCACAAGACTTCCCGTGATACCAATCGCATTGATAACACGCCTGTTTTCCGTAGGCGAATTAACCGTATGGAGCTGTGGTGCCCACACCGTCGAAGCCACCATATTGGTAGAGCCGCCACCGTCCAGATTCACGGCATAGTAACAGCCAAGCTCCTGCATCATAAGTGCCAGTTCCGTCATTGTCACGCCGCGGCTGTTTGCCTGCCTGCCATTGACTGCAAGCAAGATGATGCGCGTTCCCGTTTTATCAACCCCGATAGCACTTCTTGGATTATACCCCGATACCACATGAGAAAAGGTTGACAGGGCTTCTCCTTCGGAAACCAACATCGCACCACCACCGAAGGCTTCTTGCGCTTCCTTCAAATCCGGCGTGATATAGTAATCAAATTTTACGGGATCGCCTTCTTTAAAATGATTGGCAAAAAACATATCTGCCCCTTCGGATATAACCAAAACACATCCGTTTTCAGGAATTTTGCAGGGAGGCATGTTTCGGCGAAATTCGATAATTTTCCCGTCTTCCACCACTACCTCCAACACTTCTCCGCCGGGTGCGGGAGAAAAACCGCCGTTAAACTCGTGGGTGTACATCAGGATATCTCCGAAATAGGAGGTGTGTTTATTGAGATGGCGAATTTCCCGATATTCCCAATCCGGGGCAACCACCATAATGTGAAAATCCAGATACGACATATGCACCTGATCGTTTTCTTTATACACCGTTGCCATGGTCGAAGGATTGATAGGCGATTGCAACAGTGCCCCGTCTTTAATTTCAACGCCCAAGGAAAATCCCGTATTGCCGGCATAGACCGAAAAGAAATCTGCATTGAGTGCCGCCACGGTGTTTGCTTCCGTTGCCGCAAGTCTACTTACCGTATCCAACGTGTCAATGCCGTTCTGCGATGTGAGCAGTTTCAAATCCAGATGCTCCTGCGATAAATCTGCCGTAATATAAGAATAACTTAGATTATGATCCGAATAAAAGCTCTCCACCTTCGTAAGCGCCACGCCTTCCGTGATGGGAATAACCTCTTCCTTGGAGTATATCGGTGATGCATATGCTGTACAAGTACAAAGAAGGATATATATGATAAATAACAACAGTAATTTCTTTTTCATGAAACACAATCCGTCCTTTCCGCTCCATTCTACCGCAAGCCCATGCAAAAAGCAATAGAAACAAATGAAAACGTTTTGTAAATTTTTATAGAAAGTGTATAAAAAGCAGAATCGTTGATATTTGCCTTAAACATCAACGATTCTGTGCGAAACGACTCACGCCCCAAGCGGCTTGACTTTCAAATCATCTATTTATATATTTTGTTCTATTAAGTAGTCGGCAATCAATCGATGTCCTGCCGCATTGGGATGGATGCCATCCACACAAAGATAATCCGCATAATTTTTCATCTTCAAAAATATACTGCGAATATCAATCAGCGACACATTTTCTTCCTCTGCGATTTTATGAATTTCCGTGGAATACATTTCATGCCAACGGTAAATATATTGTTTATTTCCGCCCAGATATTTCAGAATATTTTCAGGATTTTTATTTCTTGTCACCCACGAAAAATACCGCTCCGCTTCCAAAGGCGGCAGATTGAAAAGAATAATCTTTTTTCCCGTCGTTTTAAGCTTTTCAACGATTTCTTTATATGTTTGCCGAAATTGAATGAGCGGCGTGCGCGGCCCGTGCTCTTTCTCCGGATTTTCAGAAACCGCACGCCAGTCATAACAGCAATCGTTTCCGCCGAATTCAAGAAGAATCGTGTCCTTGTCTTCCATCTCATTCATATGGCGCATCAATATGGATTTTCCTTTAGAAACCGTGCATCCGTAGCGGGATAAATTG
>JAFPCL010000062.1 GCA_017390225.1 Clostridia bacterium | reverse complement strand
GTTTCAATGGAACATTGATTGCGAAAAATCAGAATATAGCTGGAATTGCATTTGTCCGGATAAGAAATGGTAGTTTTATAGATAGCAGGGTGAAACATGAAAATCGAACAATATGTTATGGCATACGGTGTGGAGCAGGATCGACTGCGGGCAATGTTGCCGAGAGGTTTTTCCTCACTTCGCCCGGTGCTTCGCATCAATGCAGAAATCCGAGATGAGAAAAATGCCTATATAGAGCTCAATACAGCGGTAGAAAAGGATGGCGTTCGCGGATGGCTGAATATGGATGCTTGGGCATCTGTTCCATGGGAGAGAAACGAAAAAACCGTGACATTTTACACGGATTTCTTGAAAATTTCTTTTACAGGTGTAGGAATCGAAGGTGGTTGTCCGGCAGAGAAAGATAACGAAGGTACTTTTTTTGCTTCAGATGCAAATTTCGTTTTACGAAAGCCAGAAATGATTCTTTCGAAAAAAGAATTTTGTGATTGTTCCTTTGCATGGTCATTTACAGCCAATGATGCCAAAGGAAAAAGCAATGGCAAAACCTTGCCAGCCATTCCTACGGAAGTCAGAACCGTGTATCCAAAACAAAGCTGTACCGCACAACATGCCGCAGAGATTCCTTGCATACAGGTGCTGGGCGCATATCTTGTGAAGTTTGAAAGATAGGAAAGGGGATAAACATGAAGAACATATCGCAAAAAGCATTGGATATTATTAAAAAAATGCAGCAAAATGAGCTGAATGAAAGCTTAATCTACAAAGAGATTGCGTGCTTTGCCAAGGGAGAAGAAAATAAAAAGACACTTCTTCGCTTGGCGGATGAGGAAAAAGCACACTATGATATATGGAAAAGCTACACGGGCATCGAAATGAAGCCGCAGAAAATGAAGGTTTTCAAGTATAAAATGATTGCTCGTATTTTGGGCTTTACCTTCGCTGTGAAGCTCATGGAAAAGGGCGAGGATGCGGCGCAGAGTGAATATGCGGTTTTGGAAGCGGAAGTGGAAGAGAGTATAAAAATCAAAGAACAGGAAGAAGAGCACGAAGCGGCACTGCTTTCCATGCTCGATGAAGAAAAGCTCCGCTATGTCGGCAGTATGGTTTTGGGCATGAACGATGCCTTGGTTGAGTTGACAGGCTCTTTGGCAGGCTTTACCCTTGCCATGCAGAACACACGCCTGGTAGCACTCTCCGGCTTGATTATCGGCATTTCCGCCACCTTCTCCATGGCATCCAGTGAATTTTTAGCCGCCAAAAGCGAAGGCAGGGAGGATGCTTTAAAGTCTTGCAGCTACACGGGGGTTGCTTATCTCATTACAGTGGCACTTCTGATTTTGCCGTATCTTTTGTTGGATAACGGAAGTTATATGACGGCACTTGTTCTCATGTTTGCCGTGGTGATTCTGATTATCGCCGGATTTACCTATTATATTTCCGTTGCCAACGGCGAAAAATTCAAGCCGCGTTTTTTGGAAATGTCGCTTATCAGCATCGGCGTTGCTGTGATTTCCTTTGCGGTCGGCGTGTTGGCAAAGCGTTTTTTGGGCGTTGAGATTTAAAAAAGGAGAATAAAAAATGTATACGATTAAAAGAACAGAAGAAACCATCACTTGCATTAACGACAAAGCATGGGATAAAGCCGAGGTTGCCGAGATTAAAATCATCAATTGGTCGGAATTTCCGTCAGCCCCCAAAACTACAGCGAAGCTTTTATACAATGATTTTGGCATTTATGTGCAGCTTCAAACGGATGAAAAGCCTCTTCTTGCCCGACACACCGAGCAAAATGCACCGGTGTGCTGTGACAGTTGTATGGAATTTTTCTTCCGCCCTAACGAACAGGATAATCGCTATCTGAACTTTGAGTTCAATCCCTTCGGCACAATGTATCTGGCAGTGAGAACCTCCCGTCATGACCCGGTGCACCCTGCCAATGATAAAGCCTATTTTGGGGTTAAATCCTATGTAGACGATCAAAAGTGGACATTGCAATTCTGCGTACCCTTTGCCTTCATCGATGAGATTTTTGGGGGACACACCAAGACCATGTACGGCAACTTATATAAATGCGGCGATGAAACCAAAACGCCCCACTATGCAACCTATTATCCCATCGAAACCAAAGAGCCGGACTACCACAGACCGGAATTTTTCGGCGCTTTTGTTTTAGAATAGGAGATCACTATGGAATTTCAAAAACTCATCGCCGACCGTTATTCGGTACGGCAATTTAAACAGGCGCATTTAAAGCAGGAGGATATCGACAGCATTTTATCTGCCGCTTGCCTTGCACCCACCGGATGCAATTATCAGCCCCAGAGGATTCTGGTACTGAACACCGAAAAAGATATGCAAAAGGTGTCCACCTGCACCAAATGCCATTTTAACGCTCCTGCGGCGATGCTGGTGTGCTATAATAAAGAAGAAAGCTGGAAGCGTCCCTATGACGGCGCCTTGTCCGCCCCCGTCGATGCCGCCATCGTTGCCACCCACATGATGCTTGCGGCACACAACATCGGCGTCGGCTGCTGTTGGGTTATGCACTTTGACCCGGCAAAAATGCGAGAAACCTTCCATATACCCGAAAACATTGAACCCACAGCGCTTCTTGTGATGGGCTACCCCACGCAGGATGCAAAGCCGCTTCCTCTGCACACACAGTTCCGCCCCATGGAGGAGATAGTGTTCTATGGGGAATGGGGGGAATAGAAATATTGTTTTTTCTCCGGTCTTGAC
>JAFPCL010000061.1 GCA_017390225.1 Clostridia bacterium | reverse complement strand
TGACAAACGATATTTAGAGCTATTGGAATCCACCAAAGTTTGCGAACCACCCATGCTATTTGTCATGTTATAAGAATTACTTTGATTTTTGGCTCTTTCTTCTGCTTCTTCGCGAGTAATTTCCAATTGTTGCAGACTGGTCTCGCTGACCTCCGTGGTATCACTCCAAGAGTTTTCCAAAGTCCATGTGGAGGAGTCGGTGGTTGAATTGGAAATTGCTTTGGAAACAGCAATTGCATTTTCATTGCTGATACTGTTTTGTGTTTCTTTTTTCAGTGTTACCACCATGCCGTTAACTACATGCAATTGTTGCGTGACAAATAACGGTACTTTTTCAATGGTTCCCAGTTCATAAGTAAAAAGAATAAGTCCTTCTTCGGAATCTTCACAAATAATCGGATCTCCCAATTGCTTAACCGGAATCGCACGGTTTCTTTGGCTTGCCCAGTTAGCATACATCATCATATGACCCGTAGTGCCGATGGGAATCTCAAAGCCCCACATCTTGCCGTTGGCATCCGACCATCCCAAAAATGTATATGTATCTTTTGTAGGTTTCGGCAATTGTTTGCCTGTATTAACAGTATATGTATCATCTGCTTGCGGATCCATATCGCAGGCATACTGAATTTTGTATGTATTGATTTTCCAGTTAGCATACAAAATAACTCTACCTGTCGTTCCCGACGGGATTTCATCCCAAATCACACCGTTCTTATCCGTCCAACCATTGAAGGTATAGCCGGGTACAGACAGCGGCTCTAATAAAAGGCCTTCCTCCGTGTTATATTTTTCGGGATTGGGATTTACAATGCTTTGCGCCGCCAGATAGTCATCCGCCCCGTCTACCGTGGTGTAGATATTATTATAAACAATGGCATATTCGTTGACATTCAATGGCGGAAGCACGGTGTCTTCCCATGTAATCTCCGTTGTTCCGCTTGCATCGCTGAAATACTTCTTGCAAGACAGACACTGCCAATAGGCAATATTGCCCTCGGCGGTGGTTGTCGGTGCTTTATAGGGAATGGCTTGCATCGTATGCTGACAAGTTCCCGGAACATAAGGGAACGTGATTCCATAACCGCCGGCAATAAAGCGGCGCATTAAAATAACATCCGTTGCATTTTTCTTGGCATCCAGATTCACGTCTGCCGCGTTTTCGTTGATCGTCTGGCTATAACCGCCGGCAATCGAGCGACGAAGCAGGATTACGTCGGAGGTGTTCACCTTTTGGTCGCTGTTCAGGTCGCCGTACATATAATCGATGACTTCTACCCCGCCATTTACGATGGTAACGGACACGGGATTGATGTTGCCGTCTACAATATCCCCGTCGGCATAAGCCATGGAAACGGCATATTCTGCTCCGGATTCGGCAGTTTCCGGCAACATAAAGGTCAGTGTTAAAATAACACCGTCTTTAATATCTTCCGCTTGTATTTCCTGCCCATCCCATACAAAGGTACACCCGGATACAAGCTGTCCCGGCTTGGTCATGGTCAGCGGAGAAAAAGCATCTCCTGCCGCCGCCGAAATCAAGGTGAGCTCCGTATCATAGGTTAAAGTAAGGGTAGCACCCAATATACCGGGGTTGTGGGTGATTGACACGGGAACATCCACGGTAGCGGCGGAAGATACGGCGGTAACCGTTGCCACCGTCAGTGTGGGCACATCTGCCGCAAATATTTCTACCGGCGGCAAGACAGAGACCAGCATCATCAACATCAGTACCCATGCCATGATTTTGTTTTTTCTCATTTTGTTCATCCTTTCTTTATTTTAATAAAAGCTTTTGTGCATCGCTCAAAGGCGTAAGCATGCTTTGAAGCCACAATATTTTGGCATAATCTGCATTTTCTTCTGCTTGTGCTTCGATATCCGTATTTTCATATGGATACTTTCTAACCGATATCATTCTTCCGTCGTTTGTGTAAAAAGCGACGTACAGATAGCCTTTCGCGTCCAATGCATATGGTACAACGGTGGCTTTTTTCTCACCCACCGTAATGCCGACAGCCGCAGAGTGAACACAAATTTTCCCTGAAACAACCGTCGGAAGCAAGGGCTGTAAATCCCCGTCCACGATATCGCCCTGCTCATAAGATAAAGAAATCCGATACTCTCCCATCGTTTGCGGTGCTGTGAAGTTCAGATATGCAATATCACCGTTGGTGTCGTCCTCTTCCATGCCGTCAAACACCAGATTCACAGGATTATTCGCAAAGTTTCCGGGCTTGGTCATTGCCAAAGAACCCAGTGCCGCGCCTTTTGTTATGTCGTTCAAAATCAAGGCAGAATCATAAGAGATTCGAAGGGTCGCACCGCAAATACCGGCATTGTTCGATAACACCAAAGGAACACGAATACTTGCCCCCGGTTTTACAAATCCACTACCAACAGAAATCACGGGCGCATCCGTATCCCCTTCGACGGTAATACTGCCGCTGTTCATGCGAAGAGATACCGGATTTAAATTCCCGTCAACCACATCGCCTTCTGTATAAGAAATCCGGACAGGGTATACCCCCGGCGTGGTCGGTGCTGCAAAGATCAAAACAGCGATACTTCCGTTGGTGCTATCCTCTTCTAAACCGTCAAACACCAAATTGAAAGGATTTGCCGACATATCCCCCGGCTTGGTCATGGTCATGCTTTGCAGTGCCGTTCCCGTTTCAATTCCGGACAGAGAAAGTGCCGCATGATATTGAATACGGAAGGTCGCTCCGCAAATGCCGGTATTGTTCGATAACATCAAAGGAACACGAATACTTGCCCCCGGTTTTGCCAATCCGCCACCAACAGAAATCATAGGCGCATCCGTATTCCCTTTG
>JAFPCL010000060.1 GCA_017390225.1 Clostridia bacterium | reverse complement strand
CGCTTGAGACAACACGCGGCAAAGGAACTAAAATATATAAATAGGGTGAAATATATGCGGCAATCCATTGAGAAATTTGGGAATGGTACCGTGTGCGGGTATAAAGAAATCGAGTATGACTTTTTCGGATATTATGAATATTGAGCAGATGGGAGGGTGAAAGTTTTCCATTCACGCCTTCAAGGCCAAAAAGAGCGGCTACGTGATCGTTCTTCTTTGGCTTGAAAATTTCTTGTTTTTTAATGATAAAAATTTGATGTTTCGTACTGCATGGTAGGAGGTTATTTTTAATCTTGATTTCCCCCATTTTGTGTGATATAATTTTCTAAAGTTTTAATGCGTTTTATACGGAGGCCAATATGAGTAACAATGCACTTTATGCCAAGGACAGGATCTTCAGACTGGACTGCGCACGAAAATATTACACCCCCGAATGGATCAAAAAACTTATCGCGTTGCTTTCCGATGAAGGCTATAATGCCATCACTTTCCACTTCTCGGAGGATATGGGTATGAGACTCGAATCCAAGCTTTACCCCTGGCTTGCCGGCGGCGATCACTCGCTTTGCGTATTCGGATGTGCCAACGGTCTTGCAGAAGATGATAATAAGTATATCACACAGGATGAAATGGCAGACGTCGTGCGCTTTGCTATGGAAAAGGGGCTGGACGTTATCCCCGCACTCGATTCTCCGGGACATATGAATTACGTCGTCAAAAAATACAATGCCCATTTCAACACCGATATCGGAAACTACTTCCACAAAAACGGCAGGATTTCCATCGTTCAAGGCTCCAGCAAGAACAGGGAGCCGCAACAGTACTCTTTTTCCCGCGGCATTGATATTGCCAATCCCGAGGCGGTTGCCTTTGCGAAGAGCCTTTACACCGAGTACGGAACCTTTTTCCGTGAGCTTGGGTGTAAGAGATTTGACATTGGAGGTGACGAGCTTCTCGGCTTCGGTGAAACCATAGACAGCTCGGTTTCCAAATGGAACAATCTTGATCACTGGGAAGTGTATGCAAAGGAGCTGACGGGTAGCCCCGAAGCCGTGGCGTACGATGCTTTTGTTTTGTATATGAACGAAATTGCCGCCCTTGTGCGCTCGCTGGGCTATGAGAGTATCCTTATGTGGAACGATGATGTCTACCGCAGCTTTGACACGGGATGGAAGGGCATCGCCGCCTTTGATCCCGACATTGAGATCCAATATTGGTCCACTCGGGCAAACGGCGGCAAAAATCCGCCCGCGTTCTATATGGAAAAAGGACATTCTATATACAACTTTATCTTCAAGTACACGTATTACGTTCTTGGCTTTGGTTCCTATAAGGGTGCAACCCCCGAGATGATAGAATCGGAATGGAATGCCTACGTATTTGACCCACAAAGGCCGGAAAATAACCCCACCGCCCCCAATGAAAAGGTAAAGGGCGGCGGCTATTGCCTTTGGAGCGACACCCCTGCGGCTGAAACTGAGGAGGAGATCCTTGAGAATCTGAAGCCCTATCTGCACGCCTGTGCAAAGGCACTGCTCGGAAAAACAGAATAAAATGACCCGCATATGAAGTGAACACCATTTACTTCATATGCGTTTTTTGTTTCAAGTTATCTTGACATTTTCTTCCTTTTATATTGAATTATTTGGTTTTGTGTGCTATAATGACGCTGTATTTATGAATGGACGAAAAATCACGACCGTCCAAAAAGGAGCTTTATGAAAAACAGAAATAAATTGCTTAAAATGATT
>JAFPCL010000059.1 GCA_017390225.1 Clostridia bacterium | reverse complement strand
GGTGGCACAAATGAAACGATGGATGGGTATATTTTTGACTTTGTGTATGATTCTGCAAATTTTGCCGATCATTCCCGTGCACGCAAGCACGCCGGCAGAGCAAATTACCGCTTGTCAAAGCATCGATGCGATCGATGCCGTGTTGGGTGGCAATCTTGCGGCATTGGGGCTTTCGGATTATGCGGTTTTATACAACACGGCTTTTTCGAAAAGGGAGAGAAGCCGAATCTGTGAAGCTATATGGGATGCCAAGGCACAAACGGAGGCAGAGATTGTTTCTGCCTTTAAAGAAGGCTTAAAAGAAGTCATTACCCCCACGGCGGAGCAAGGCGAGATTCTTTTATTTGAAAACTTCGAAAAGACCGCAGGCAGTACCATGAACGGCGAAAAGCCCGATGTCGGGGCAAATGCCTGGACATCACAGAACACATCGTATACCAACACGCTGGTGGTTTCTTCGGAAAAAGCACTCACGGGCACGCGAAGCTATAAAACCTCCGGGGTGGAAACGGGCAATATAGCTACGGGCTACACCGTGGATGCAGACAGCTACACGGTGACCATCTATGTGTATGACAACAAGACTGCCGATTCGATTTCCAACCTGACCTACGACATCAAGGGCGGAGCCATCGGGCTTTTTGCCGGCTTTGATATCAATAAATCGGGCAATGCAAGTTGGCGCGGTCGTGTGGGCAACGGCGGCGTGGACACCAATATTACCTATACGGATGAAAAAGGCAACGCCATTGCAAGACAAAAAGCATGGAATCGACTGGTCTTTCACATTACCTCGGCGGGGACAAAGCTTTTTGTTAACGGTACGCTGACGGCGCAAAGTGCGGATATGGCGGCTTTGGTTTCCATGACCGGGCTCAATATTCAGCAAAGAGCCGGGTGGGGGCTTTCCACCAATCCCAACACGGTCTACACCGATGCGGTTTCCATTGTGAAATACAATGCACCTGTGTTATCCGACCTTTCGTTGGTGCAGGATGCGGTTTCCGGAAAAATAACGGCAAATGTGACCTACACTGACGGCACGGGGCAAGATCCCGTGTATACTGCCAAATGGTATGTAGACGGTGCTTTGGTCGCAACAAACAGCAGCCTTTCTTATACAATTCCGTATAGTGATGCGGGAAAAACCGTATCTTTGGAACTTTCGGCATCCAATGTCTTCGGAAGCACCGCCAATACCGTGACGGCAAGCGTGACCGATCAGGTCTTCACCGATGCCACACCGCCGAGTGCCAATTTGGTTTCCGTGGGCGGCACGCTGACCGTGGGTGGCAAAGCAAAAATTCTGTATACCTATGACGGCGAATCTGCGGAAGGAAACACGGAGCTTTGCTGGTACGAGCAGGCAAAGGATAACGATTATTTGGTATGCACCGGGCTTGAGATGCCCTTGGAGATATACAAAATCGGAAAATCCTTCTTCGGCACGGTGCGTCCGATCGACAATCGCGGCATTGCCGGCGATATGGTTCGAACGGAAACCTTTGTATTCAAGCCGGAGGCGGCACAGGCTTTTTCCGCGGCAAGCTCCATTGCCGATATGCAGCTTCTGTTTACCGTGTATGCCGATGATTTGGGAATCGGTCAAAAAATAGAAGGCTTGACCATGGCGGAAAATGTGAATCTGTGCAAAAAGATGCTGAATCAAGACACCTTTGCATCCCAAAGCGACATTCAGACTGTGGTGCAAAGCTTCCTTGCCGATGCCAACCGTGGCGTGATGGATAAATTTGAATCCATGCGCTGGAATTACTACGGCTATATGGTAGCCGAGGGTGCGGACATTACGGATGCCGGGTATCTGAGTAAGGTGGCATCCATGGATGCTACGATGGAAAAATATCTGGCACTAATGCCCGAAAATCTCACCTTCACAATGTTTTCTGATCTGCCCTTCACGGAAGGTACATGGTACTTTAACGTACATAATTCCCTGTACCGCCTGACGGAGATGGCAAAGACGGTCAAGACAAAGGGAAGCCGGTACTATAACGACCCGGTGGTAAAAAATAAAATTATCACCTGTCTTTCCATCCTGCATAAAAAGTATTATAACAAAGATTTGTTGTCCTATTATTATCCGAGCGGATTGTATGCAGGGGCAAAGCATGTAGACTGGGCGATGATCGAATTCCATGCGCCCAAAAATGTGATCGATATCACAACGCTTCTTTATGAAGAAATGACATCGTCGGCGAACAAGACACTCTTTAATAATCTTATGACCGCCATCGACACCTTCACGCCCAAGCACAATCAAGCCACCGGCGGTGTTGCCGGATCCAACGGTCTGGATATTTCCTGGGCGGTTATGATGCGTGCGGTACTTATGAACAATCAGGACGGCAAATTCAGCGATGCCTATGCATTCTATACCGGGCTGGTACGCTACACGAACGACGGGGAAGGTTTCCATGAATCGGACGGCTCCGGTCTGTTCCACGGCAGTATTCCGTATACTCTGGGCTATTGCCTGGATATGTATAACCATTCCGTTCGTGTTGTGTATCTGATGCAAGGCACGGAAAACGATCTTGTACCGACCAAAAAGGATATGCTCTACCGTCTGGCACGTGAGTCCTTCATGCCGATTGTCTATCGCTCCAACGGCATGAATATGGTGCTTGGTCGTATGGGCGGCGATGCGGAAAACGACGAGCATATTTCTTCTGTGAGATTCTTATCCTATGCGGCAATTCTTTATGAAATGCTCACAGAGGAAGAAAAAGAGGCATTTGCCCCCGTTCTTCGCTACTACGCCAATGAATGCATGGACTATTCCGAAAGCATTTATTATGCCACGATTGAAACGAAGGCTTGTGCTATCATCAGCAAGATTCTGAACGATCCGACAGTCGGCACATTTGAACAGAATGAAACCACCATGTTCACCCATATGGCAAGAGCCACGCACCTGCGCCCTGATTACGGCATCGCGCTTGCCATGCGCTCAAAGGATGCCAAGGCCGTGGAGGTAGCCTCCCGCGAAAACGCCAAGGGGCACAACTACGCCATGGGGATGCATTATATTTACACCAAAGAGGGCACAGATCAGTACATGGACGGTTATATGCCCACGGTATATATGTACCGCATGCCGGGCACTACCATTGTGAACGGCACAAAAAATAATGGAGCCAATGATTCCAATATTGCCAATGGTGCGGTTTTGGACGATCGCTATGCTGCCATTGCTTTTCGTCCGCAAACGGGTACGGGCGAAGGCACGTTCTCGGCACACAAGTCGTATTTCATGTTTGACGAAGAAATTGTTTGCATCGGCTCGGAAATCCGCGCAACCGATACGACCGGCCGTGTGGAAACTACGGTAGAAAACCGTATGCTGGAGCACGATAATTCCAATATCATCACCATAGACGGAGCTGTGCTTGCCGAAACGGAAAAAACCACCAAGGCCGTAACCTGGGCGCATGTTGGCGGCAAAACCGACAAGGGTGGCATCGGCTACTATTTCCCGAAAGGTCAGGAATTGGGGATTCTTCGTGAAGTCCGCACCGGCAAATGGACGGATATTTCCAATAAAGAAGGCACGCCCACAGGAAGCATCACAAGAAATTTCTTCACCATGTATAAAAATCATGGCGAAACCCCGACAAACGGCACGTATCAATATATTCTCCTGCCGGCAAAAACAGCACAGGAAACGGAAAACTACAGCCAAAACGCCCCTGTGGATATCCTGAACAATAACGGCGGTATTCATGCCGTGCGCCACAACGGACTCGGCATCACGGCGGCGACCTTCTACAATGCCGCCGGCGGCACGACGGCAGACGGTTTGATTTCCGTGAATGTGCCGGCAAGCGTGCTTGTTAAGAAGCTGCCGGGCGGCTACAAAGTGTCTGTTGCCGATGTGCAAAGGGCGGCAAGCAGGATTACGGTGAAGCTGGCTCTTCCGGACGTGGTCGATGCACTGCCCGGCGGATATTTCACCTATCGGAAAAACGGAAACACGGTAGAGCTTACGGTAGATGTCAACGACAAAATGGGAACAAGCCGTGAAATCGTGCTTTGCACCGACGGATTCTTCTTTGACAATGACGAAAATGTGTATCTGTGGGAGGATTTTGAGTACAAGGGCGGAACAATCAATGGCTTAGTGCCGAAAATCGGAAGCGGCGTGTGGTCACAATCGGGTGCTGTTACCGGCGGCTCCGGCGCCGTTCGCATCGTTGCCGATCGCAACAGAAAAGCCTCGCGCGCACTTGTTTTCGATGCGGTAAATCTTTCAACGTTAACGGAGTATACGGCACTTCCCGAGAACGAGGATTACACAATCTCCCTGTGGCTTTTTGATAATGCCATAGCAAATGCCGTATCCAATTTCACCATTGATTTGGGGAGCAGCTTTATCGGCATCAATCCCAATGCGACATATAGCTCCGTTTGGCGTTGCCGCATGCCCGGAAAAACCAAAAACAGCGATCTTCTGACTGTCGGCGGCAACACAATCCTACGGACAAAGGATTGGCATTTGGTGGAAATCAAGGTGAAAAACGGCATCGGAACGGTATATATTGATGGCCTTGAAACGCTTCTTTCGGATACAATCACCAAAATATCCCTGCGGCAACGCCCCGGCTGGTACATCAGCGGCGCACAAAGCTCCGTTTATGTAGATGATATTATGATACGAACCGACAAGGCGAGCGGGAAGGATTATACCTTTACAACCAAGCTGTACGACGGCGCTGCCAAGATTAATGTGAAATCCAATATGTACAAAGAAGACGAAGGAAAAACAGCGATTGCGGCGCTGTATGAAAACAATGTGCTGTTGTCGGTGAAAACCGTAAGAACCACAGACATTGCCGCTGACCGTGAAATAATGTTTGATTTGCCCGCGGGTGCGAACCGTGAAATTCGCTATATGGTATGGAACAGCGTGGGCGGACTTTTACCGATGGAAGGAACAACGATGCAAAATACAAACATGCAAACTTCTCTTAAAAAAGAAGATGTTATTTCGGTAATCACCAAGGTCAATGACTGGTTTATTGCCAACAATCCCGATCCCGGATCGGCATCGGATATCACCAATGAAAAGAACAATCCCGCCAACGGCTGGGCCTTCTCCGTGTACATGATGGGCAACATGGCCGCCTATGAAGCAACGGGCAAAAAAGCCTATGCAGATTACGGCTTTACATGGGCCAACAAATACGGCTGGAAGGTCTACGGCACCAACGAAGGCACACAAAATGCTGACAGTCAGGCATGTCTTGTCACATACTACAAGCTGTATCGCATCGATCCTGCGCGTGCAGATCTTACCTATCTGAATAAAAACATGGAAGCCTCGTTGGCAAATGGTGCAGTTTCGCATTGGTCCTGGGTGGATGCGGCGTTCATGATGTCCCAGCTCTACGGCATGCTGTATGAAGACACGGGGGATAGCCGCTACATCGACAGATGCAACCGCATGTTCAAGAGCACCATGTACTCCCAAAGCCTGTATGATCCGACCGAGGGCTTGATGTTCCGAGATGCCAAGTTCTTCTATCCCGACTACCAAACGGCCATCGGCACCAAGGATTTTTGGGGTCGCGGCAACGGTTGGGGCTATGCGGCAACAACGAGAATTTTTGAATACATTCCCGAGGAACACGAGGATCGGGAGAAGTATCTCGATATCATCAGAACCATGGGTGCAACGCTCAAGAAAACCCAGCAGGCCGACGGCTTCTGGCGTGCAAGTATCTTAGACCCGATCACGTTCACCCAACCTGAAACCTCCGGCACGGCACTTTTAACCTACGGACTTGCCAAGGCAATTAACCACGGCTGGCTCGATAGCTCCTATATTCCCGTTGTGGAAAAGGCATGGGAAGGCATGCTCCGCGAAGCCATCTACGATAGCGGCAAGGTCGGTCACGCCCAACCCGGCGGCGACAGAGCGGCAGCTTCTCCCAAGGAGAACACCAACGATTTCACGGTCGGCGCGTTCCTTCTGTGCGGCACAGAGGTTGCAAAATTAGCAAAATAAAACATGAGATGCATCTGCTTGGGGCAGGTGCATCTGTTTTTTTACTTCGAAACATTGACAGAAAAAACAACTTGTGATAAAATACCGATATAAAAGTTTTTGACAGGAAAGGGGAAATCGCACCATGATGCGTTCCTATACGATTTGCCATATGGTGACAACCATTGACGGCAAAGTGACAGGAAATTTTTTATCCACAGAAGAAGCGAAAAAAGCCGAAGCACTTTATTTTGAATTGCATCGGAATTTCGATGCACAGGGTTTTATTTGCGGCAGAGTGACCATGGAGGAAAGCTTCACTCACGGATGGTATCCGCGCCTTGAAAATTACGAACCGATGAAGGTTTTTGTTGACCGTGTGCCAAAGACGGCTTCAAAATTCTATGCAGTGGCATTTGATCCCAAGGGCAAGCTGGGCTGGAAAAAGAATTGTATTGAAGATGAAGATCCCGGCTATGACGGGGCACGAATCGTGGAAGTGCTGACCACAAGCGCAGATCCACGATATATCACCTATTTGGAGGAAATGGAGATACCTTATATCTTTGCCGGAAAAACCGAAATCAACGTGGAATTTGCCCTTTTGAAGCTTAAAACCATGTTTGGTATCAATAAAGTCCTGTTAGAGGGTGGCAGTGCGACGAACGGCGCATTTGCCAAAGAGAATCTGATTGACGAAATCAGCCTCACCGTTGCGCCGGTCATTGCGTCTTTTGAGGCAAAACCACTGTTCTCGGAAGGGGCACTTGATACTTTCGTTTTGGCAGACACCCGAAAAGAAGCGGATGTTTTGTGGCTCAATTATAAGAAAAAAGAATAACGAAAATAGAAGAGGGACGACCGATGTGTTGTCCCCCTTTCTGTATAGAACGGAGAAGCGGCACGACACATGGGTCGTGCCGTACCGCTTTACATGAGCCGGCAGAATTAAAAAAACATTTGTATATATCGGGGAAAACAAAAAGACACAGCACACAGGCTATGTCTTTTTGTTAAGGATGTTTTTATCAATCTTCCAATACGTATACAACGGCTTTGCGGCGGCCGAACTGGATACATTCGTCATAGGTATCGTAGTACAAGTCAACGATGTTGCCTTTGATGACACCGCCGGTATCACCGGCGATGCAGAAACCATAGGACCAAGAACCGTCAGCGGCTTCGATATACAGCTTGGTACCCAAGGGGATGACTCGGGGGTCTACGGCAACGACACCGACTTGAGAGCGCATACCGCCGGCGCAGATGCCCTTCAGGCAATAGGCAGTTGCGGTGTAATCCAGTGCGCGCACGGCATTTTTAAGGTGTGTGCCGGAAGCGGTGACAATATAATCTTTTGTGCCGATTTCAACGATTTCGTCAACGGGCGCTACCGTAACTTCTTCGGTGACAACACGGTCAATTTCCACGCCGTTTTCGTAGAAAATTTTTGTGGTGATGGTTTTTGTGCCGGGAGTGCCGGGGCGAACAACGGTGGTGCTGCCTTTTTCCAAGGTGTCGGAATAAGAAGACTGTGTGTTGTAGGGAACGGTTTCGTAGTCGGTCTGCGTTGTGCTTGAAAGGGCAGTGAGCGCGATTGCCTTACCTTCATAAATGCGAGCTTCGGAAAAATCCTCCAAACGAAGGGTTTCGTCCAAAGTGATGCCCTGCTCGATTAAAAAGTCACCGACGGTTTCGGCATTGGTGAGCACGGTTTTTGATTCACCACCGAGAGAGAGGGAAACGGCGGTGGGACGAAGAATGGTCACCGTGGCATCGAAGAACAGCTTTGTGTGCAGTGCCGGATTTACGGAATCACGGGGACGAAGAACAACACCTTCGGCTGCCAATAATTCTTCAACGGTCTGAACACCGGTCACAACGGTTTTGGCATTGCCGTCATCAACGATGGTGACGGTAACATCTCCGGGGACGGCGAAGTAGTTCAAAGAACCAACGGCTAATATGAGTGCCAGACAGGCAATGATGATTCGATTATACTTTTTTACTGAACTTTGCATAGGTAAATACATTCCTTTCCGGTCAGTAGTGTGAACTGCCTTTATGTTTTTTATGCAAAACCTGGAGGAATTATAACCTAATTATTACGACTTGTCAAGCTTTTTGTAACAATTTCTTAAATATTTTACAAAAAAATATAGAAAAAAAGGGCTTTTCGTGCAGTTTGCCCGAAAAAAACCCGTTTTTTCTGTGTTGAAAATGTTACAAAATATAAAATGTTTAACAAAAACTTTTCAAAAATTATCGAATTTGTCCGTTGCCGAAGATGATATATTTAATCGTCGTCAGCTCTTCCAATCCCATGGGACCGCGTGCATGGAGCTTCTGGGTGCTGATGCCGATTTCCGCACCTTTGCCGAAGCATCCGCCGTCGGTGAATCGGGTGGAGGCATTGACGTAGACGGCGGCGGCATCAATCTCCGCATGGAATCGGCGTGCATTGCTGTAGTCGTTGGTGACAATGGCTTCGGAGTGCCCGGTGTTATATTGATTGATATGGCAAATAGCGGCATCCAGATCACTGACCACGCGAACTGCCAAGATATAATCCAAATATTCCGTTTCCCAATCTTCTTCCGTAGCAGGGGTTGCACCCGGCATCAAAGGCAGTGCTTTTTCGCAGGCACGGAAAGAAACGCCTTTTTCCGAAAGGGCACCGTATGCCATCGGGAGAAATTTCTGATAGACAGCTTCGTGCACCAACAGGGTTTCGGCGGCATTGCATACGCCGGGGCGCTGGGCTTTGGCGTTCACAATAATTTCCGTTGCCATGGCAAGATCGGCGGTGGCATCCACATAGATATGGCAATTGCCGGTACCTGTTTCGATGACGGGGAGGGTCGCATTTTTTACAACGGATTCAATCAGACGCTTACCGCCACGGGGGATTAAAACATCCACATAGCCATTGAGCCGCATCATTTCTTCTGCGGTTTCATGGGAGGTGTCCTCTACCAGGCGGACACAATCGGCAGGAAAATCGGCAGAAACGAGAGCCTCTTGCATGACTTTGATGATGGCTTTATTGGAGTTGATTGCCTCTTTGCCGCCACGGAGCAGTGTGGCGTTGCCGGATTTCAAGCACAGCGCGGCCGCATCGACCGTAACATTGGGGCGGGCTTCATAGATAATCCCAATAACCCCCATGGGCACACGCACTTTTCCAATTTGCAATCCGTTGGGACGCGTAGTCATGCCTGTGACTTCACCAATCGGGTCGGGAAGAAGTGCGACTTCTCTTGCACCTTTTGCCATATCGGCAATGCGAGCGGCAGTTAAAGATAGACGGTCTATGAGAGAGGCGGAGATGCCTCTGTCTTTTGCCGCCGCCACATCCAGGGCATTGGCGGCAAGAATCACGTCCGTGTTGTTTTCCAATGCATCGGCAATGGCAAAAAGCGCTTGTTCTTTTTGCGTGGAAGATACTTTATTCAAAAAGGCTTTGGTCTTTTTTACCGCCTTTGCGGCGGCGAGCAATTGTTCGTTCATTATGCATCTTCCTTTCCGGCAAACAATGTACCGACATCTTTGCCTTCGATAATATCATATAAAATTTCGGGATCACGGCCGTTGGCAATGACCATTTTTGTGCCGTTGTGCAAGAGCATATCTGCCGCTTTGAGCTTGCTGAGCATACCGCCGGTGCCACGGTTGGAACCGGTTCCGCCGGCAATTTGGTATAATTCCGGCGTAATTTTTTCCACGTGCGGAATCCGCTTGGCGGTTGCATCGACACTGGGGTTGTGGTCATACAGACCATCGATATCCGAAAGGATAATCACAAGATCTGCCTGCGTTAAAAGGGCAACATAAGCGGAAAGGGAATCATTCTCTGCCAGCACACCGCCTTGCAATTCATCGACGGAAACCGTGTCGTTGGCGTTGACGATGGGAATGACGTTCCAAGAAAACAGTGTTTGAAAGGTATTACGTGCGTTTTCTTCTCGGATGCTGCGATCCAGCACATCCCCGGTTAAAAGCACTTGGGCGACTTTTTGATTATAATCGGCAAAGCGCTTGGTGTATACATTCATTAAGGCACATTGCCCGACTGCCGCCGCTGCCTGCTTTTCCTTTGTGCAGGTGGGACGTTCGGAAAGCCCCAACACACCGACACCGCAACCGATGGCACCGGAGGACACCAGAGCGATATTACGGTCTTTGGTATGCAAATCGGAGATCACCATGGCAAGGCGGTCGATGACACGGAGATTGAAGCTCCCATCCTCTTTGGTGATGGTGGATGTGCCGACCTTGATAACAATATTTTTGGCTTGAGAAAGTGAGTTACGCATTTTTGCCTTCCTTTCTTTTACGAAGCATAGCACCGACGGTGACTTCTTCTTCGATGGGCATAAACACCGTCATTTCCGGATGGGGGGCGACGGTGATGGATTCGCCCTCTTCATTTTTCATATCATGCACGGTGGCGGATACATACGGCTTTCCCGGCTGAAGAATCTCATAAGTGTCGCCGTCGAAGAAGCGGTTCTTCTGGCGAATCTTTGCAATTTTCGTGACGGCATCGTAGCTTTCTACCGTGCCGATCAATTCATAGTTGCGGATATAAGAACTGGTTTCGTAGATTTGCTGTGCCGGTCCGAAGTAGAAGCCGGTGCAGTAGCTACGGTGGCTGACCTTGGTGAGCTCCTCTTCCCAGACGGGGTTAAATGGTTCGCCCTTCATGCAAGCATCAATGGCTTCGCGGTATGCCTTGGTGACGGTGGCAACATAAAATTCGCTTTTTACTCTGCCTTCGATTTTAAAAGAAGATATGCCTGCCTCAATCATTTCCGGCACATGGGCAATCATGTTCATGTCACGGGAGTTGAAAATATATGTGCCGTGCTCGTCTTCGGTGATGGGCATGGCTTCGCCGGGGCGCTTTTCTTCAATCAATGTATATTTCCAGCGGCAAGGATGGGCGCAAGCACCGCCGTTGCCGTCACGAGCCGCCATATAGTTGCTGAGCAGGCATCTGCCACTGTAGGAGATACACATGGCGCCATGGACAAAGGTTTCGATTTCTGCGCCCGTGGCATCATAAATCTCGCGGATTTCTTTTAAAGAAAGCTCACGAGCAAGAACTACGCGCTTGGCGCCCTGCTTTTGCCAGAAATCCACTGTGGCTTTATTGACGCAAAGCCCCTGGGTGCTGATATGGATATCAATCTCGGGGGCAATTTCCTTTGCCATCATAAACGTGCCCGGGTCGGAGATGATAAAAGCATCGGGCGATAAATCCCGATATGCGGCAATCGCTTCCGCCATGGGGGCAAGATCACGGTTGTGAGGGACAATATTTAAAGCAACATAGGCTTTTTTTCCTCTGTCGTGGCAATAGGCAATGCCTTCTGCCATTTGCTCTTCGGTGAAATTGTCCGAAGCGGAGCGCAGGGAAAAGCGCTTGCCGCCCAGATATACGGCATCAGCACCGTAGTCGATGGCAATTTTCAGTTTCTTTAAGCTGCCCGCAGGGGACAAAAGCTCGGGTTTATTCAATGTCTGCACGCTCCTTTGTTTGCCACATGCCATGGGTAAAGTCGGGGAAGTCCACCACGGCGTTGTTTTTGATAGATGCTTCGGAAAGGGGGGTGATTGCCATCCAGGTGACGGCATCATAGATATCAATCGGCATGGGCTTTTGTTCTTTTACCGCATCGAAAAATGCGGAAAGCACCAGTCCGTCGATGCCACCGTGTCCGCCGGTGGCATGGCCTTCTTTCCAAAGACGGTGGTCGTATTGTTCATAATATTTTTCAATGTTGTTCCACTCGGTGTTCCAACAGAAATCTTTTGCATTGTCTTGTCCGTCGATAAATACGGAGGCGTTGTCTTCGCATATCATGCCGCGCGTGCCCTGAATCATAAAGCCGCGGGAATAATAGCGGGGCAGGGTGGTGTCGAGAGTAATCGTGATGGTTTGCCCACCGGCACACTTGATGATCGTGGTGACCACGTCCCCTTGAGCAAAGGTTTTATCTTTCAGATTTTCGGGGGTATTTTCGTTATCTTTAATATAGGAAGAAAGACCTGCCGCTTTAGAAGAAACGGAAACCAAAGAGACCATGCGGTTGCCTCGATTAATATCTAAAATTTTGGCAATCGGCCCAATCTCGTGGGTAGGATAGTTTTCGCAGTTGCGACTTAAATACTCTTTGAGTCGGTAATGTCGGTTGTTTTCTCCAAAGGTGACCTCTGCACGTAAATCGTGGCGATAGCCACCTTCCATATGGACGATTTCGCCCAAAAGTCCTTTGCGGCACATATTCAGTGCCAAAAGCTCCAACCTGCCATAACAGCAATTTTCCAGCATCATAACGGGCGTTTTTGTTTTTTCATAAAGCTCTACAAGCTCGAAACATTCTTCAACCGAGTAGGCGCCGCCGACTTCAAAGGCGGTGGGCTTATGCACGGTCATGGCTTCTTTTAAAAGAGCAACATGGCAGTCCCAAGAGGTTGCAATCAAGAGGCAGTTGGTGTCTTCGGCATGAATCACTTCCATGGCATCGGTCGTCATATGCGGCGTTGTGCCTTTGGTATTTTTAACGGCTTCTTGCCCTGCCTGCACACGATCTTCATATAGATCACATACCCATGTGACAGACACATCGTCTCTTTTTAAAATCTCATGGAGAAGCATACTGCCGCGCTGGCCCAGGCCGATAATTCCAAGCTTCACAGAAAAACACTCCCTAAAAAATATTGGAACAGATAACTGTTCCAATATTATAATCTTTTTTTCAGCGTTTGTAAAGCCTTTTTTTAATAGCCGAAGAAGAAATTCATCATGTCGTCCAAATCAAAGCTTTCGTTCGGATTGCCGCCCGGATTGCCGCCACGAGGCATAGGCTGCACAGGCTCTTGTGCCGGCTCTTCCTGCTCCTGTTGAGCCTCTTCTTTAACGGGGGCAGATTCGGTGAGGACAACATCAATTTCAAGCTCTTGCTTATTGCGAAGGACAGTCAGTGTGATCGTGTCACCGGCAACAAATTCGTTTTTAATCTCGTTTAAAGCCTCCAATGTTTCGACCTTTTCGCCGTTGCAAGCAATGATGATATCGTTGGCACGGATGCCTGCTTTGTCAGCACCACCGTCTTTAATGGGCTGGACAACGTATAAGCCGTAGGAGGAGGGAAGATCATAATAGTAGGCAATGCTCTTGGTGATTTCGATAATCTCTACACCAATCGAGGGACGACCGCGGACATAGCCATGATCGATAAGATCCTGAATGATGGGCTTGGCTTCGTCAATGGGAATCGCAAAGCCTAAGCCTTCCACGCCGCTGCCGGAAACTTTAACGGAGTTGATGCCGATAACTTCACCGGCAGAATTGACCAGTGCGCCGCCGGAGTTGCCTTCATTGATGGCGGCATCGGTTTGAATCAGCTTGTAGGTGGCTTCATCAATCGTCATGGTGCGGTTTAAAGCGCTGACAATCCCCATGGTTACAGAGCCGGAGAATTGCTGGCCCAAGGGATTACCGATGGCGATAACCTGCTCTCCG
>JAFPCL010000058.1 GCA_017390225.1 Clostridia bacterium | reverse complement strand
TGGGGGCACAAGCCCGGCAAGAACAGACAAAAGGGTAGTTTTTCCGGCACCGTTGGCACCTAAAATTGCCGTGATGGCATGATCCTTCACACAAAGGGAAACACGGTGGAGCACGGGGATGCCGCCACGGGATGCAGAAAGAGCGCAAATGTTCAGCATAGTGTGCCTCCCAAATACGAAGAAATCACGGCAGGATGAGATAAAACCGCATCGGGTGTGCCTTCTGCGATAAGTGCCCCCCGATGCATGGCAAGCACGCGGTCGGCAAGAGAACGGATAAAATTCATGTCGTGCTCAATAAAAAGGATGGGGATGCTTTCGGATATCTGCTTCAAGCAAAAAAACAGCTTTTCACGATCCGCAGGACTCTGCCCGGCGGCAGGCTCATCCAAAAGAAGAAGCTTCGGCTTTGTGGCAAGAGCGCGCAAAAGCTCCAAACGGCGTTTTTCCCCGTAGGGAAGCGTGCCTGCAAGCTTGTGGGCAAAAGAAGACAATTCGTGGGCTTTTAAAAGCAAATAGGCTTCCTCCCGTGCATCCTTTTCCGAATGTCCTAAAGAGGCTTCCAAGGCAATTTGCACGTTTTCCAACACCGTCATGTGAGAAAACAGGCGAATATTCTGAAAGGTGCGTGCGATGCCGGCAGTACAAATCTGCGAAGGGGATTTTCCCGTCAAATCTTTTTTACATAGAAAAAATCTGCCGCTATCCGGCTTTGTGTAGCCGGTGAGCATATGAAAAACCGTGGTTTTGCCGGCACCGTTGGAGCCAATCAGTGCCACGGTTTCCTGCGCTGCCACGAAAAAAGATACGTCTTTGACGGCGTTTACGCCGCCGAAGCTGACCCCTATATGCTGAACCTCCAATATTTTTTTATTTTTCATGATGTTTCCCCTTTTTGGCTTTCATTAGAATAAAAATCAAAATGCCGAGGGCATAAAGAAGCATACGGTGCTTTCCGAGCGGTGCTAAAACGGCAGGGAGCATGGCACAAAAGAGCCCCAGAATTACCGAAAGTCCCAAGCGGTCACCTGCCGGCACGCAGAACATCACATACTCGGTAGATTTCACATAAGAAAAGCTCCCGGGGGAAAGTGTTCCGATGCCGTGGGCAAACAGACAGCCACTGATGCCGGCAATCATGCCCGACAGAAAAAAAGCAAAAATTTTAATGCGGACAGGCGAAAGCCCGACGGATTGCGCCGCCGCCTCATCATCTCGCACGGCACGGCACGCCCGTCCGAAGGGTGAGTTTTTGATGCAAAAAAGAAACAAAAGGCAAAAAAGTGTGATGCAAACCAAAAAGCCTGTGCCGCAAATGGGCGGAATTCCCACCAGGCTTTGCCCGGCACTGCCGTCTGAAAGCCCTCGACCACCGAGATACGGTATGTTGATAAGTAAACTTCTTATAATTTCTCCGAAAGCAAGAGTGGATAGAGTGATGTGTTCTTTTTTCAGCTTTGCCGCAGGAAGTCCGGCAAGAAGTCCTATGATGCCGCCCGAAAGCCCACCAATCAGCACACAAAGAAACATGAGAGAAAAAGGGGCTACAGACGAAATGAGCGTCATAGAACATAGAGCAGAAGCATAAGCACCCACTGCCGAAATGGCGGCATGGCACAGAGAAATTTGCCCCAAAAGCCCCGTTAAAATCCAAAGGGAGCAAACGGTCAGAACCGTTGTGCAAAGGGTGAGGATCAATATTTGTGCATAAAAAATCATACTTTTTCTTTGTGTTCCTTTCCCAAAAGTCCCCTTGGTCGAAACAAGAGCATCAAAAGAAGAAGTGCATAAATCACCCCATCGGCAAAGGCGGCGGTCAATTGTCCGTGAGAAAGAATTTCAATATAGCCTTTGAGAAGGGTTTCCAAAATCCCAAGAAGCAGTCCGCCCAATATGGCGCCGGGAAGCGAGCCGATGCCTCCGATGACCGAGGCGGTGTATGCCTTCAGCCCCGGCATCGCCCCCAAAAAGGGATATACGGCAGGATATTTACTTGTGTACAGTAAAGCAGATAAAGCGGCGGTCATGCCGCTTAAAAAAAAGACAAGAGAAAACATTTTGCCCACACGCACCCCCGAAAGAGCGGCGGCATCGCTGTCTGTCGCCACGGCACGGATGGCAATGCCAACACGGGTATGATACAGCCCGAAAAGAAGAAGCGCCGTCACCAAAAGGCAAAGAGGGAAGGAAAAATGAGATACAAAGCTTTCCGAAAAGGGCGGCACAAGGGGCTTGGGATCGGCAGAGAAAAGAAGCACTGCCGCATTTTGCAAAAACAAGCTGAGGCAAATGGCGGCAACCACGGTGTAGCTTTCGGATAATCTGCGTAACGGGCGGTAAATCAAGCGCTCCGTGAGCATGGAAAAAAGCCCCAAAAAAAGAATGGTCAATAAGCCGTAGAGGCTTCCGAAGGGGGCAGAACCATAAAAAAGCATAAAGCCGCCCACCATGAGAAGATCGCCGTGGGCAAAATTCACCATGCGCATCACGCCGTAGATTAAGCTGTAGCCCACGGCAATGAGAGCATAGATGCTTCCCAACACAAAGCCGTGTGTTAGCTGTTCTATAAGCACAAAGCATCATTCCTTACCGACAAGTATTTCTTCCCCGTGATCAAATCCAATGAGCACAAGGTCTTTTTCGGGCGTGCCTGTTTTGCCCAAGGAAAAATCACCCGTCACGCCGGAAAAATAAAGCTTTTTAAGCCCCTCTTTTAAGCTCGTATCTGTTTCGGCGGCGGTTTTCAGCATATACACACAATCATAAGAAAGTGCCGCAAAAGAGCCGAGCTTTTCTTTGCCGAAGCGTTCTGTGTAAGCACGGACAAAGCTTTGGATTTGAAGGCTTTCGTCCTCCTTGCTGTAGTGATTGGAAAAAATAACAGAATCCAAAAGCGCGGAAGAGGACACATAGCGGTCAATGCCGTCGTAGGCATCGCCGCCGAATATCAGCCCGGTGTAGCCCAGACTTTTCGCCTGCGGAAGTACATAAAGCCCCATGGAAGCATAGTATAAAGGGGCATATAAAACCTGCGGATTTTTCGCTAACAGGTGTTTGAGTTGGGGAATAAAATCTACCTCTGCCGTGCTTGATGCGGCACTCACCCCTGAAATTTCAATACCGAGCCGTGTGGCTTCTCGGCAGAAAGCATCTTTCAGGCCACAGGCATAGGCATCGCCGGCGGCATAGAGAACGGCAACACGGCGATAGCCCTGCTTTTTTAGAAAACGAGCCGCCGCCGCCCCTTGGTAGCTGTCGGTAAAGCAGGCACGAAAGACGTAATCGTCTTGGGTGTCTACAACATCTGCCGTTGCCGAAGGGGATAGAAGCGGCGTTTTTGTTTCATTTGCCGCACGGGTTAGCCCCACGGCAACGGAAGAGGTCACGCCGCCAATCACTGCATCCACGTTTTCTGCCGCCAATCGATAAAAGCAGGTCGTGCCCTCCAAAACGTCCCCCCGATCATCCATCACACAGAGGCGAATCGGCTTCTCTCCAATGCCGCCTTTTGCATTGAGCTCTTCCATGGCAAGCTGTACCGCGCAAAGGCAGTGGTTTCCAAATGCCGCCTGATCGCCTGTGAGCGGTGCAATCAGCCCGATGGTAAATGAATCGGAAGCAGATGTTTGACAGCCGGAAAGAAACACGCAGAACAAAAGAATCAACCATTTTTTGCGCATGCAAAGCACCCTTTCGCCAATAAAAAACTTCCATCGGTTTATCATACGATGGAAGTTTTTTGATTATGATTATGATTTTTAATTTTCCGTGTCTGATTTCTCTTCGTTTTCCTCGGAAGCTAAAAGGGACACGTTTGCCCATTCCACACGGCGATCCACGATTTCCGTGACTTCAATGTGCATTCCCATTGCATCAACGATGGGCTTTTCACCGTCGGCAGGGATGGTGGTGAGTCCGCTGAAAATCAAGCCACCTAAAGTTTCAAAGTCGTTTTCTTCGGGAATACGAAGACTTAAAGCTTCTGCAACCTCTTCCAAAGAGGCTTGCCCCGAAATGCGCCACAGGTTGTCGCCTTGGGGGATGATTTCGGGCGAGGGCTGTTCGTCAAATTCGTCGTAGATGTTGCCGACGATTTCCTCAATCAGGTCTTCCATGGTGAGAAGACCGCCGGTGCCGCCGTATTCATCCACAACAATGGCGATATGGAACTTCTTTGCCTGCATTTCACGGAAAAGCGCATCGGCTTTGACCAGTTCCGGAACAAAAAAAGGCGGCGTAATCAGTTCGGTGAGAGGCTTGGGATTCTCGGCACGCAGATTCAGAAGAAACCGCTTGGCATTTAAAATCCCCTTGATATCATCAAGGCTTTCGTCATAAACGGGGAAGCGGGAATGTCCCGTTTCGGCAATCAGCTTTAAGATTTCGTCTGCACCGTCCCCAATCCAAATCGCATCAATATTGGTGCGGTGCACCATGATGTCTTCGGCGGTGGTGTTGTTGAATTCAAACACGTTTTCAATCATTTCTTTTTCCGTGGCTTCAATGGCGCCTGCTTCTTCGCCGATATCCACCAGATTTAAAATCTCTTCTTCCGTGACCTCGGAGGCTTCTTCATTGGGATTGATGCCAATGAGGCGAAGAATCCCACGGGAGAAAAGCTGTGTTATGCCGATAAAAGGAAAAAGCAAAATTCGCAAGAAAGAAACCGCAGAATATGCCCCAAGCGCCGTCTGCTCCGGCTGGCGAAGCGCCGCCCGCCGTGCGACCAGCTCGCCAAAGAGCCACAATAAAAGCCCCGACATAAAAGCGCACAAAAGCGACATCTGCACCAATACGGCTTCAGACGGAGTGCTCTGCACAAGAAAAGAAAGCTTTGTAGCAAAGACAATCGATGCTACCGAGCCGAAAGAAAGAGCAAAAAAGAACCGCCCTGCCGTAAGCGCCGGCAAATATGTCTTTCGCTCCTCCGTTAAAGATAAAAGCTTTTCCGCCTTTTTCTTTCCGCTGTTTGCAAGTCTTTCCATCTTGCTGTCGGAAAAAGCATCAAAGGCACTGTCTGCCGCCGTATAGTATACATAGAGTAAAAAGAACAATACCAAAAGAATAATACTCAAAGGGTCTGCGTCCACAGAAACTCCTCCTTAAAATATATATTGTTACTACTATAGCATAGGAATACGGATTTGTCAAATTTTTTTGGGAATTTATTATTTAAGCCAATCCGCTAAACATCCAATGCCGAAAAACTTCTCAAAATTCATAACACATTTTTTGGAAATTGCCGACAATTTTCGCTATGCGGTTTACGCACCGATGAAAATTACGGGCCTGTTTTACGTACTGCTCTCTGCTCTTGCAGATTACTAT
>JAFPCL010000057.1 GCA_017390225.1 Clostridia bacterium | reverse complement strand
GGGTGCCACCCTTATGGGAAAAAGCACTTCTTCCGATATAAGGGGCATTGTGGTGAATACGGATATTGGCAATCTCGCCGATTTGCCCTGCAATGCCTTTGAGCTTTGTGAGCACGATACTGCTTTCAAAGCCACGTTTTAAGATTAGGTTCGGAAGCACTGCCGTGAGGTCGGCGTTGCCGCAACGCTCGCCGATGCCGCCGAAGCTTCCCTGCACATGCACCGTGCCTTCCGTGGCGGCAAGCACCGTGGAGGCAATGGCACAACCGGAATCGTTGTGGCAATGAATGCCCAGCACCGCATCGGGCATGGCGGCTTTCACCTCACGCACGATTTCTGCAATTTCATCGGGCAGCATGCCACCGTTGGTATCGCAAAGCACCAAGCGGACAGCCCCTGCTTCTTTTGCCGCCCGAAGCACCGCTAAAGCATAGTCGGGGTTCTCACGATAACCGTCGAAGAAATGCTCCGCGTCGAAAAGAACCTCTCTTCCCTTCTGCGTGAAATAAGCAACGGTGGTTTTCACTAGCTCGATGTTTTCATCCCCCGTGATGCCCAGGATATCTTCGGTATGGCTAAAATGCGCTTTGCCGAAAACCGACACGGCCGGGGTGTTTGCCGCAAGGGTGGCGGCAATGTTTTTGTCTTCTTCAATATTGACGCCTTTTTTCACGGTGCTGGCAAATGCCACAACTTTGGCATGCAGGAGCGTTTCTTTTTCCAACAGCCCGAACAGCATTTCATCCTTCGGATTGGATGCCGGGATGCCGGCTTCGATATAGTCCACGCCCAATCGATCCAGCGCATGCACGATTTTTATTTTATCTCCGACGGAAAAGGAGATATTCTCCCCCTGTGCCCCGTCACGGAGCGTTGTGTCCAAAACTTCCAATTTCATGGGTTTTGCCCCCTTTATTCGTGGTTGAAATATTGATAAACTCTTTCGGATATGCCGTGGATTGTGCCGACACCGCCGTTTCCCAAAACGCACAGAATATAATCCGCACCGGGGGAAAATACAATAGCAACATCATGATTGGCAGCATTCGTTTCCCCTGTTTTATTCGCAACACGTATTTCTTTGGGAAGCACCGCCGGAATTTTCCATGTCCGTGTTTGTGAAAGAAGGAGCGACAGCATTTCGCGGCTTGCCTCGGGGCTTATCAATGTTTCTTTATATATGGCTTTTAAAAGCCTGCCGCAGTCCCGAGGCGATGTGTAGTTATGATGACGATACGGGCCTTTTCTGCCGGACTCTTCCACCAGATACGAGCCCCGTCCCGTGTTGGTGCATCCCAAAGCTTGGGCAATGGCATTATCGTTGTCGTAGCCTATGCTTTCCGAACCGCCGCCGGACAAAATGGTGAGCGCATTGGTAGCTTCGTTACTGCTATAGGCAATCATTTCATGCAAAAGCCGCTGTGTGTGGGCATTGTTTTCGAGATTTCCCTGCCGCATCTGCTCATAAACCGAAGCCATGGTGAACAGCTTAATCAGGCTGGCGGCAGAATATCGTTCTTCGTGAATCACCAGATATTCATTATTCTCAAGATTCTGTACAAACACGCCCCAATTGCCTTTGCCCGAAAGGTAAGCCACAAGCTCATCTTTCAGTGCCGAAAGCCCTTCCCAATCCGGCCGTTCCTCTCCCCAGCCGTTTGCAAGATATAAAGACACTTCCGATGTCACAATACGTTTTTCCGTGCCGTCGGCAAGGTAGACCGATACATAGGGCTCTTTTGCCCAGCCGCTTTTTTGATACGTCGGATAATCGCTATCAAATATCAGCTTTTCTTCGTTGGCTTCATTATATATACGGCATACCGGCTCTTCATACCAACCCGAGAGCAAAAGTTCTTCCCATTGCGCAGAGGAAGCCGCACGGCTTTCTCCCTCTCGATATAACACGATTTCAGCATCCCGAGATACAAAAGAAAAGCCTAAAAAGAAAAGGCACAGCATGGCAATCCATAGGATTTTTTTCATATTGATCACCTTCAATTTTTTATTATACCTTGTTTTTTTCTAAAAAGCAAGAGGTTTTGCGGGGAATTGGAAAAAGTTCTCGTGCCTGTTGACTTTTCTCCATAAAGAATGTATAATAAATCGAATTTAATGAAAGGTGTTTTTTTTATGAAAAAACTGCTGTTTTGTCTTTTTCTTTGTCTTCTTGTCGGGATTTTCCCCGTTTTTGCTTCCACGATTGCTTTTCCGCATCAAATGGTTGAAAACACGTTGTTCTTTTTGGGCACGTATGAAGAAAAGCCCGTCTCCTGGATTCTGCTCGGCAACTATGCAGAAGATGCGCCCCTGGCTGTCTGCCAATATGTTTTTCCCGAACAGCCTTTTTCCGTAAGCGGCACCACAGATTATGCCGAAAGCGATCTGCGCGCATATCTGGACGGCACGTTTTATGAAACGGTGTTTTCTCCCCATGAAAAAAAGCTCATCACCGAGGTTGGTATCGATGACCGTGGTCTGACCGACTGGCTGAAGCCTTATCCGATTCCTGAAAATCAAGGCTTTTATTTTTTCCCTCTTTCTGCCATGGAAGCACGAGAAAAACTACAGAAATACAACTCTCTTTCCGGCATATCTTTTGAAGACGGCACAACGGCAGGCTACTGGCTTCGCTCTGCGCATCAATCCCTTGCAAGCGCTTGCGGCATTGTCCGTTCCGACAACACCATATCTTCCGACAGCATAACCGACAACCACGGCGTGCGCCCTGCCTTCCGTATGGATTTTTCTTCTATTATCTTTGTCCGCAAAGCATTGGATGAAGACTACGGTGAAGTAGGGCTTGTAACAAAATCCGACTATAACCGTAGCGGTGAATACAAGTTTTCTCTTCTTTCGGACAGCTTGTCCTTTGTTGTGAAAGATGCCGCCTATGATCCCAAAGGCAAGCTCCGTATTTCCTATGAAAATGCCACGGTAGAAGACAACACGTATGTGTCCGCCATTGTTCTTGCCCCCACGGGAGAGATTCGCGCCTACGGGCGGATGGGCAAGCTGAAAAAAGATAACGGCACGATTGTTTCTAAGTGCGATTTTGACCTGACGGAAGGCAACTATACTGTGCAGTTCTTTTTGGAACAGCCCGACCAAAATTCACAGGATTTTGTTTCTCGCCCCACGGCTTTCAGTATCGCCGTAAAAGCCATCACCACACCGATTCCCCTGTGGTTCTGGTTCATCCCCGGCATTGCCGCCCTGATGATCGCCATCGCATTGGTTATGAAAATGAAAAAATCCAAATAAGGGAGCCTTTATTGTCGTGTCTGTCATTCGTTTTTTAAAGCAAAATACTGTCATGATGATTGCTTTTTTTGCCGCACTCATCACCTGCTTTATCGTACCTGTTGATAAAGATTACATTGACTATTTCGATTTCAAAACACTGTCCTGTCTGTTTTGCGTTTTGTGTGTGGTCTGCGCCCTTAAAAACATCAGCTTCTTTTATATGCTCGCACGAAAGCTCGTGCGGCTCTTTAAAAACTCGCGCCTTTGTATTTTAGCTCTGGTCTATATCACCTTTATCGGCTCAATGCTGATTGCCAACGACATGGCAATTCTCACCTTTCTGCCCTTGGGTTATCTGGTGCTCATTACCACGGAAAAAGAAAACTACATGGCATTTACCTTCGTTATGCAAAACATCGCCGCCAATTTAGGCGGCATGCTCACGCCCTTCGGCAATCCGCAAAACTTATATTTATATTCCAAATTTGAAATCCCCACGGGGGAATTCATGGGAATCATGCTACTTCCCTTTGCCGTGTCCATCCTTCTTATCACCCTGTGCTGTCTGTATATCAAACCGGAGCCTCTGCGCCTGCCCGATGAAGATATTCATATGCCTTGGGGACGGTGCATTTTCTATCTTGTTTTATTCGCCCTGTCCATCGCCATCGTATTTCGCGGCATCCCCTATGTTGTGGGGCTTGTCATCATCCCTCTGTGTTTATTGTTTTTGGATCGAAAGGCACTAAAATCCGTCGACTATCCTTTGCTTCTGACCTTTGTGTTCTTTTTCATCTTCGCCGGCAATATGGCGCGCATCGATGCGGTACGGAATTTCTTTGAAATGCTTTTATCCAAAAACACTCTTATATTCTCGGTGCTCTCCTGCCAAGTTATATCCAATGTCCCGTCTGCTATTTTACTGTCCCAATTTACAGACAACTACCGTGATTTATTGTTAGGCGTGAACATTGGCGGTGCAGGTACGCTCATTGCCTCTTTGGCAAGCCTCATTACCTTCCGCGAATATTTAAAGCACAACCCGAAAAAAACACTTTCCTACATCGGCTTATTCTCTGCCCTCAACTTCGGTTTTGTGATTGTGCTGACGGCACTCATGCTGGTGGTTGGGTAAAAAACACTGCTTTTGCGAAAACGAGTTGCTTTGAATTTTGTAGGGCACAGCCTTTAGGATGTGCCGAACGTGCTGTCTTTGCGGTGCGTCGGAAACCGCCGCACCCTACAATATATGATTTAATCACCATTTACACAAGAGAAAGTGTTTTCGAAAAATCTGCACGAAATAACAGGAATGCTTCGTTATTTTCTTTTTTATAAAACAACAGCCCAAGTGCGGTTTTGCACTTGGGCTGTTTGTTATTTCATTTCTTCGAGCTTATGAAGCTCTTCTTTAAAATGAGCGATGGTCTTTTTGGTTTGCTTGATTTCATCTTCGACTTCAGCCACTTTTTTCTGCACTTCGATGACCTCCACGCCTGCCTGATCCAGATAGGGCTGGATTTTTTTATCAATCACAGCATAGAGAATGCTGACGATAATGCAGGCTACTGCGGCGGCAACCGACCAGATGACGAAGAAATCGACACGCTGGAGGGCGATATAGAATCCGAAAACGGTAAGGATAGCAAGAAACCAAATGACGACGGAGCATTTTGTTTTTTTGGCTTTGAGCTTATCTTCTTCCATATGGAACTGCTCGACCTCGACATTGAGTGCCGAAAGGCGGGCTTCCTTGGATAAAAGCTCTTGCTCCTTGACGGGAATCGCTTCCCGAAGACGCATAATGCGACCTTTCACATCATCCATCATAGCTTGCACCTTCTTTTAACCCTTGATACCTACACGGTCAACACTTTCAATGAAGTATTTCTGCAGGAAACCGAAGAGCACCAGAACGGGGGTGATAACAATCAGAACTGCCGCGTTCAGAATGAAGGAGTTGTTGATATCCGCAGACAAGCTTGTGTACAAGCTACCGTTGGCGGCTTTTGCCGACTGCGTAATCAGCATAACGGAAATGGGGCGCACATCCGCTGTCGGGAACATCATGCCGGCAACGGTGTAGTCGTTCCAATGCCATACCAGAGAGAACAGGAAAACTGTCAGTGCGGCAGAAAGGGCATTGGGCACCATGATACGAACGAAGGTAGAGAACGGGCCGCACCCGTCAATCCATGCGGCTTCTTCCAAGTCCTTGGGCATGCCGCGGAAGAACTGACGGAAGATGTAGATAAACAGACCGCCACGAAGACCGACGCCGAGCATAGCAGGAAGCCACATCGACCATTCGGTGTTTAAAAGATTGCTTTCAAAGTTCGGTGCAAACAGCTGAATCAGATAGGACAAACCGAACCAGTGGAATCTTCTGTAGATAATGTACATGGGAATCAAATACGTCTGCGGCGGCACGATAATGGACAGGATAACCAAGCTGAAAAGAAGCTCTCTACCCTTGAATTTATAACGTGCAAAACCGTAGCCAACAATGGCACTGGTGACAACCTGAAGTATGGCGGCAACCAATGACAGACGAATCGACAGGAACATGGAATCCGGCATATTAAGGTAGGTGGACCATGCAATTTTCATGTTGGTCATACCGAAGTTTTTCGGAATCCATTCGACCGTTGCGCTTGCCATGTAGTCCTCACTGAATGCTTTACTGAGTGCGGTCAAGAGAGGATACAGAATAACGTAGGCAAGACCGATGAACAGGAAGGTGCGGAAAATGATATATGCCCATTTTGCCAATTCCTTGAACACATAGGACTTACTGAATTTTTGCAAGCCGAACTTATTCTTTTTGATTTTCTGCGGCTTCATTCTTTCTTTCACAGATTTATCCATTTTCTTCCCCTCCTTATTCTTCAATATAGACTGTCTTGGAGAATATAATCTTATTCACCAAGAAGATGATGATACCGATGATGACGAAGTATATCCAGGAATACGCGGCGCTTCGACCAAGCTCCAGTGCACCGTAGGCTGTCTGAATATCTTTCATAACCACGTTTCTGTAGTCGGTGAAGGAGTCGACAATGGTGTATACAACGGCAATCAGTGTGGTGGGAGACAGAAGCGGGAAGGTAATCTTCCAAAATTCTTCCCAAGCCGTTGCACCTTCCATGGAGGATACTTCATAGTATGAGGACGGAACGCCCTGCAAACCGGAGAGGAACAACAGAATCTGAATACCGGACTTCCATGTGATATCGAAAATCTTGCTGACGGTGGTCGTTAAGAAATTGATGATATCCTGACTGATGCCGGTGCTGACAAGAACGTCTTCCATCGCTGTTGTTTTAAACATATAGATGGATTCTTCACCGCCGATGGAGGTAGACATACCACCGCTTTGCAGGATGGAAATGATACCACCGGATGCGATGATAACGGGCAGGAAGAACAGCATACGCGCGATGGTTCTGCCGGCGAACTTCTGATTTAAAAGACCTGCAATGAACATACTGAAGAAGGTGATGAGCGGCACTTCGTAGACCATCGTACCCAGAGAGGACACCACGTCACGAATGTAGGTTGCGTCGCCTGTCAGTGCATATTCATAGTTTGCCAATGTGAAAGCGGCATCGGACTGCCCTTTCAGATTCAGAATAGCATCTTTATCCCAATTCATAAAGGAATATTTCAGCGATTGCAGTGCCGGGTACAAGAACAGAACGGCAAAGCCAATAATCCAAGGCAGGATAAAGAGAAAACCAATGCGGGCGTTACGGCTCGCCAAGGAAGCTTTTCTTTTCTTTTTTGTTTTCGTGGTTGCTTTTGCCATTACTGTGCACCTCCTTCTACTACAACATAGCTGCTTGCGTCAATACTTGCGCCACCGGGAAGCATCTGTGCTTCGGTATCGTAGTTGACGTAAACCGTGACACCGTTGTCATAAACGGTTTCTACCAGTTTGTTATTGATGTAACGGTGGCTTGTGATCGCCGCGCCTTCGATTCTATCCTGCAGTGCTTTATGCTCATTGTAGATTTCTACAATACGTTCACGCCAAGTGGAGTAGTCACAGCTGTACAGGTAGTTGAGATATGTTTCCTTCAGATTGGACGGATCACCGTAGACGAAGGAGAAGCAAAGGTTGCTTCCGATTTCCGCCGCCTTTAACACTTCCGTTTCAATATCCGAAGAAAGGTTAATGGATTCGGTAGAATAGGGCAGGTATCCGCGAAGCACCAACTGATAGAAGGGCACGCCTCTGTCTGCCAATTCAACGTATGTGGTTTGGGTGGGGATATTCATGATTTCATCTGCATAAGGAAGGGCGTATGCATTCGAATTGGAAAGCATAATCTTGCCACCATCCTCCTTATACATCTGCATCACGGAAATCCAGGAATTTACGGATTCACCACGGGAAATACCGTCGGTGCTGGAGTCGGAATAGATGCGACTGCCGATACTTTCCAAAGAGATGTTTTGAGAGCCTGTTTTCTTATATGCATTCAGATATTCGCCGGCTGCCTGCACGACAAGATTCGGCTTCAAAAGATACCAACGCTCACCCAGATAGATATGAGAATTGTCTTTCTGGCGCTGGAAGGCAGGCGACTGGTCAGCACTTTTTGCACTGTCGAAGAAGCCCGTGTAGCCGTGTCCGCCCTTAGCGTAGTTCAAGAAGTCTACGTTGGGGTAGAAACCGATGCCTTCATTTTCCATGAAGGTGACCGTTTCGCCGAAGGCTTTCTTGCCACCAAGCTTTTTCTCAAAGCTGACTTTAGAAGCCACTTTCAGTCTCTTTTTGGATTTCATCCAGTCGGAGTATTTCACAGTCATTTTCTCAATGCCTTCGCTCTTGAAGTCGAGTGCCATGGTCTTAAGATCTTCATAGGTGGTCATGGCATCGAAAATCTTAACGGGCACACCGGCGATACTGGTTTCACGCTGAACGCCGGCATAAGCATCGATATAGAGCTTGCTTTCGGTTGCATTTTCTGCGGCAACCATTTTGTCGCCTTCTTTTTCTTCGGTCAGATACTTGCGGTAGCGGTTTGCCATACCCACATAGTTTGCATCATCACCGGAGAGGAAGCAATACTGCACAGCATAATCCTCATTTTTGGAGGGAATGACAGGAGATACAGGCTGGGTTTTGGATTTACCCATATTGGATTCAATAATCTTATTCTGCAATTGAGAATAAACGGTATTGAATGCCGTGTCTCTGCCGGCAACGGCGGCTTCAATAAAGCCTGCACCGGCATTTTCGGAAACGATGGCAACAAATGCTTCGGGATTTGCGCCGTTTTCCTTCATGATACCGAATACGGGAAGGCATACATTATCGCTTAATTTGCTGTATGTTCCTGTGGTATCGGCGTATGCACCGTAAATGGGTGCGGTGTAGGGCTCAAAGATTGTCTTACCATTATTAAAGTCAATCAATGCACCACTACCGTCGGGAATAAAGCAGTACCCTGCTTCATTGACGCCGCCGGCACCGAAAAACGGCAGAAGCTCAATTTCAGCAATATTGTAGTCAACATCCTTCAAGATGTTTGCCTGGGCAACACCGGTGGAAACGGATGCCAATTCACGCACCGTATAGGAAAAACGTGCTTCGGGATCTGTGGTTAAGATTTTTGCAATCAATTTGTCGCCGGAAATCTCATAGCTGACAGGAATCACAAATTCACCGATACCGCTGGTGTATACGGTGTATGTCATCTTAAAGCCCACGCCTTCGGGAAGAAGCTCCAGTGTGGCACGACCGGGCTTTTCGGCGCTACCGCCGTTTTCATAGAAGCCCTTCGCCATCGTGCTGACACTTTGCTTATACATATTGGTTCTGAAGCTGTTGTATTCACGGTAGTAGGTTATAATCAGCTGACTGGCAAGCTCTGTTTGAGAGTCGCCCAGTGCCACGGTGTCATACTGTCTTTGAATGGGATTACTGCGCCATACAAAGCCCGTTTCTTTTTTCACAACAGCAAATTCGCCTAAATTGCCCGTAGATGCATCGGTTTCAGCATACATGGCAAGCGTATCGGTTTCGCCGATAAATTCAAAGCTTTCGGGAATCGTGGTGTTGTCCGGCACCATGGATTCTAAAAGGCTCATGTCGACCTCTTTATCCTCTGCCGCGACTTCACCGTTTTCTGCTAAAGCTTCTTCTGCTACGACAGCTTCATCCGCTTGTGCCTCGTCTTCGTTGGTAGCAAAAGCCGGGAGAACGGAAGAAAAAATCATCAAAGAAGCCAGCCATAAGGATATCGGTTTTTTCCATACATTTTTCATCACGTTACACCCCCACTCTGTATATGATCTCGTAGTACAGGGTTGCAATGAAGGAGAACACCTGCATGAAGAGAACATAGACCAACATAATCAAGAACAAGACCAAAATCATAACAACGGCTGTCAGGAACAGCATCAGGATACCCTTGCCGCCTTCGAACTCGTGGATGGTTTGTGTTCCGATAATTACCATTGCCGCCGACCAAATATAGCCAACGATCAAAATGACCTGAATAAACACGGCTTCACCGGAGATCATGAACTTACTGATAAAGGTTACCAGGAAGGTTGCAATGATCGTCGGGAGCATCGCATAGGATGCGCCGATGAAAATGTCTTTGAACTTACCCTTACCGTCGAACAGTGTGCACAGTGCCCAGTTGGAGGCAATGGCAATCATGAACAAGCCTGCGGTTCCGCACAGAATCATGAAAATGTTCAGCTTGTCGGGATTGGTGGGATTGAAGGTAAAGTCTTCAAACTGACGGATAATGACTTCGGACAGATACCAAAGTGCCAGGAACAGAACGCCGAGCCCTAACGAGCCTTTCTTGTTGTAGCGCATTTCCTGATAACCATCGAAGGGATGAAGCATAGTGTAGAAAGGATATTTCCATTTGCTCATAGCGGCATATCCCTTTTCTTCCACCGTTTTCAGTCCAAGCTTTTTACGAATCTTTTCTTTTGTCTTATTAAAGACGACATACAGAATAATGACAATCAGAAGAATGGTGAGCACCAAAGAGAAGTTTTCACGCAGAAGATCGGCACGAAGCTCTGCTTTGGCATCGGAGTAGCCCATCTTGTTATATGCCAGCTTGAAGTTGGTCATGGCAAGCTTATAATAATTCTTTACTTCCTTGGAGAAAGCTTTATCCGCTTGCTTTTCGATTTTCTTCATGGGCTTTTGGCAAGCTTTGATAATCTTATCCTGCTCTTTGATTGCCTTTTTAATGGCAGCTGTGTCTGCACCTTCTTCGGACATTGCATTGGTGAGGCGTTCTTTTTCTGCCGTTGCCGCATCCAGCTTTGCCTTCAGCTGTGCATACTCGGGATTTTCCTCATACACAGGTTCTTCGGCGGCTTTACCCATCATCAGATAGGCACGACCGATACCGTTGTATGCAATTTCGTAGTTGGAGTTCATGAGCTTGACTTCTTCCCACGGCTGAAGAGCTTCTTCATATTTACCGTGTTCGTACAGAGAAACTGCTTCTCTGACGGTGTCGCCAAACTGGGTGGTTTCAAAAACGGTAACGGAGCATTTCTGCTGGTCAAGAACAAGAATCTGACCGTCGCACTCTTCAATGCCGATGGGATACTGGAAGGTACCCGTCTTGTAGCCGCGGCTACCAAAGATGGTCAGAAGATCCAGACCCTGGTCATACATATAGACCTTACCGGAACCGGAATCCAGACAGAAGATAAATTCTTCATCGTCTACCGTGATATCCACAAAAGATGCATTTAAGACTGCACCGGTGGACGGGTCTATATTCTGGGTTGCATCACCGAATTTGAATTCAGCAGAATCGATAACATTGGCGTTGGCAGGGTTAACCTTTTTCACCTGACCGGAAGTCTGACCAATCCAGCTGGTGACGGTGTAAACGAAGTCGCCGTCCATGAACATATTGGAATAACGAACTTCTTTGTTTTGTGCATATTTGGAGCTCTGCTTTTCGGAAAGAATCTTGCTCCACATATAGTCGAGCATCTTTTCGAGTGTCATTTCAACCTGTTCTGCACCAAAGAAGCCGGAGAACACACCTTCTTCGGTGATGATAGCCGCACCGTCGGTAATGTTCTGAGACAGAATATACATATCACCGGTTGCCGTTACAACCACCTTTTCGGGTGCAAACTGCTTGGAAGCGGCGATCATATCGGTGACAGGCTTCGTATAGATCTGACGGACAACGCCGATATAGGCACCGAGCTCTGCATCGTATTTGGGCATGGCACGAAGCACGCGGTCATTGCCCATATCGCAAAGATACATTTCACCGTCAGCGGTGACATAGATACCGCTGAGATTCTTCATGGTGATACGCTCGGCATTTGCAGCCGTAATCGTTTCCAATGCCGCACTTTCATCTTCTGCGGCTTCTAAAATTTCAGAGCCGTCGACAAAGACGTTAAATTCAGCAACAAGATTGAAATCGCTGTCAACTTTGACAACACGACCTTCTTTGTTGTCGCCGGCATCCGTAATGTAGATGCAGTCATGTGCATCAACGAAAATATCGGTGGGCTTAACCAGTTTGGAAATGCCCAAAGAGTTGCCGTTGACTTCGCTGGTGGGCAAATAACCGTTGGGGCTTGCCACACGTTCTAAATTGGAATTGTAGTTATAACCGTCATAGGGCTCGGTTGCGCTTGCCGGGAAGCTTGCACAAACAATGGAAAACACAAGACATAAGGTCAGGAAAAATCTCATGCTGTGCCCTGCGGTCAATTTCAGTTTTCGCATGCTTTTCCCTCCTTAATCTTTCATACCCGAATGGGACATGGTTTCCATAATATTGCTCTGAGAAATAACGAAGAATACGATGGGCGGAATAATCATGATAAGCGAAACCGCCATGCTGACACCGGTACGAGCAATGTTACCGACACCGGTTGCGTCTGCCGCAAAGATCTGTCCGAGTGCTGTGGGCAGAAGCTTCATGCTTTCGGAATAAATCATGTTACCGCCGGTTGCGTTCCAGCTACTCTGGAAAGCGAAGATAGCGATGGTAAGCCAAGCGGGCTTAACGTTCGGCATAACAATTTTCCAGTAGACGGTAAATTCGTTGGCGCCGTCGATTTTGGCGGCTTCCAGCATACTGTCCGGAATGGAAGAAACCATGAACTGCTTCATCAGGAACAGACCTAAAGAAGAAGCAACTGCCGGAAGAATAACAGCCCAGTAGGTGTTGATCATGCCCATCAGTGCCATAACAACGTACTGCGGAATTGCCATGGTACCGCCGGTGAACAGCAGTGCAAACTGAACCAGATTGAACATCCCGTTGCGTCCGGGGAAACGATGCTTTTCCATAACGAAGCCTGCCATGGAAGCAAAGACAACGTGCAGGAATGTGATGCTGACTGCCGTGAATACACTGTTGAAAATGTAGCGGCTCAAGGGGACCCACAGGTTATCGGTCAGTGTCCACATCATGCGGAAGTTATCCAGTGTGGGCGAAACGACGTAGAATCGCGGCGGGAAGATGAACAATTCGTTTAAAGGCTTGAATGCACAAATCACGGAATAGTAAAGAGGCAGAGCCATGAAGATACCGACCAGCACGAGCATAAAGATAATCAGGAAGTTGCCGAAGCCGCTTCTGTTGACTTTCTTTTGCCGTGATTTCATTTTTTTAGGCATTTTGTCGCGCAGTTCTTCAGGAATGCTCTCGTCTGTATTGTAATAAATATCTTTAGCCAATTCTATCTCCCCCTTTCTCAGTCTTTTTCCTGCAGAAGCTTCGATATGAGATTTCTGGTGAGAATCATAACGATAGCCAGCAGGAATGCAATAGCAGATGCATAACCCATTTCATAACGCACGGAACCATAGTCGAAAATATGCGTTTCAATGGTCTGCAATGAATAGTTGGTACTGGGGAAACCACCCAGTGCACGAGGTACGGCACCAACGCCGAATGCACCGGCAATCTGAATAACAGCACCGAACATCAGCTGGGGTTTCATGGACGGAACGGTAATATAGAACAGTTCCTGGAAACGATTGCGGATACCGTCGATGGCACCTGCCTCGAACAGTGAACGGTCTTGGGTCTGGAAACCTGCGATGAATGCCAGGAAGCTGGTACCCAAGCTGAGCCACAGCTGGATGATAATAATAATGGTAACATTATAGTTTTCATCTGTCAGCCACTGAATGGGACCGTCTAAAATACCCCATTGCAGAAGATAAGAGTTCAAAACACCGTAGGAGTCACCGCTGAAGATGAATGTCCAGATGGTGTATACGGAGCCACACAGAGAAGGTGCATAGAACACCATGGTCATAAAAGCTCTGATCTTCGGCGGAAGCTCATTGATGAACCACGCAAAGAAGAAGCAGATCAAATAGCTCAGAGGACCTGTGATAACGGCAAATTTAAGTGTTACACGAATGGCAATCAGGAAAATTTCGTCATCCAAAAACAGACGCTGATAGTTGTACCAGCCACGCCATTCGGGCCATTCCAACATATTAAAGTATGTAAAGCTGAGTATGCAGGAAGCCAAAACCGGCACAATGGTGAAAATGGTGAACAAAATCATGAAAGGTGCCACCATGGCATAACTGATTTTGTTTTTCTTCATTTCTTTCCACACATTAACTTTTTGCGGTTTATTCAAAGCTTCGGGAATAGCAACTGTACTGTTTGTATTTTGATTATTCAAAAGTCTTTCCTCCCTTTTCAAATTTGTTAATTGATATCTATCTAATTAGCGAAAGCCGAACTCTTCGTACTTTCTTTCGATTTCTTCATCCATGTTCTTTGCCCATGTGGTGAGCGTTGCATACGGATTTTTGAATTCATAGATAGCGGTACGGAAAGCATTGGTCAGACCACGTGCGGTATAGTAACTGCCGGGAAGTTCTGGAACAACACTGACGAATTTCCATTGTTCCTGCAGCTGTGCACGTTGCTCATAAGACCAGTTCATATTTTCAAAGGCTGCAAGGTTTGCCGGTGCATAACGACCTGCCGCACCTTGGACAGCTTCCAGTTCCAGACCGTAACGGGTCTGCACTTCGGCACTGGTATACCATTTGATGAATTCCCATGCAGCTTCTTTATCTTTGGTATTTTCGAACATAATCGTACCGGCAACGGTACCGAGCTGTGTTCTGTCGATGGTGCCGTCTTCACGCAAAGTGCCGGGAATCGGCGCCATATCCCAAAGGCCCTGAATTTCAGGAGCTGCCGCCGCAATCATGTTGTACTGCGTGTAGGGCTGAATGGAGATGGGCATTTCACCGCTTCTGAAACGGGTGTAGAAGTTATAGCTGATCGGGAAAGAGTATTTGGTGAAACATTCAACCGTCTTTTTGAAGGCTTCCAGAGAAACCTCGGTATCAAATTCGGTGGAACGCTTGTCGTCGGCATAGTACTGACCGCCTGCCTGATACAGCATCAGCTGATACATAACCTGGTCAACAACACCGGCTTCCAAATTGTTACGATTCAGAACGGGCAGAATGGCAAAGAATTCATCCCATGTTTCGGGAACATTGATGCCAAGTTCTGCAAAGACGTCCTTACGATAGAACATCATATTAAAGGTTTCTGTTTCGGGAATCGCATATACAGCTTCAACGGGCTTGCCGTTTTCATCGTAAATGGGATAACCCTCTTCATCATATTTTTGGAAGGTGTAGGGATTCATGGTTTCGGGAGAGTATCTCTTTGTCACTTCGTCGAAGCCCTCGAACTGCGACAAATCAGCCAAAGCACCACGGATTGCGAAGTTAATCGGCTGATCCTGTGCAATCATCAAAGCAACGTCGGGACCCTTGCCTGCCAGTGTTGCTTCAATCAGAGAACCTTGCACCAGCTCCAACTGAATGTTGATGCCGGTGGCGGGAATAAATTCATCGTTGATCAGATTACTGATGATATTTGCCTGGTCACGACCGGTACCGACCCAGACACGAACGCTTCTGACATTCGCATCCTCAACGGAGGCGATAACATCGTAATCTTCCGTGAAGGAGCTGATGAAGGATTTGAATTTGAATGCAAAGTCTGTAAAGAAGCTTGCTCTGGTTTCCGGAAGCTCATAGCTTGTCGGATGCAGTGTAATCCAGTCGAGAGAAATCGGCTGGCTCTGGGTGTCGATAATCCACTGGGACATGGCACTGACGTCATCCTTAAAGCTGGACAAGCCCGTGTTGAAGCGCTCCGGATCTTCCAAGAGACGACCGAAGTTTTGTGCATAGTTTTCCAAAGATGCAGACTGGCTACCACCGGCACCCGTAATCTCGCGCAGCGCCTGTGCCTGTGCATTCAGGATATCAATGGATTCTTCCAAGGTATCTTCCAGTGTGGGGATAACCTTTTCAAAATTGTAGTCCTGATAGGGGTCGGGGGATGTGCTGGCAATCATAACGATTTTCTTATAGATATCGTTGAGGGCATAAACGACTTCGTTCAGCTCATTCAAGATGCTTGCCGTGCGTCCCAAGGAAACTTCCAGCTTGATTTCATGTGTTCCTTCCGATAAATATATAAGGCAAGGATTTCCTTCTGCGTCGGAGGGCACAAGATTTATGTATTCTTCCGTGTAGGGGAATTCCACAGCTTTGAACTCTTCAAAGGGAATCACACCGTCGACATAAATTGTGCGTGTGCAGAACATACCCTGCAAAGCATTTTGCTGATATTTGAAACCAAGCGCATAAAGACCGGCTTCTTCAACATCTGCTTTCCAGGAAATCCACTGTCCGGCTTCGCTCCAGTTGGCACTACCGATAATATTGAGCTTCGTTTTGGACGGGCTGGTGGGCTCCAACATGGGATTGCCGCGGGCAAAGGTAGGTGCCAGAACGGAATTGGACTTTTCAAAAGCCTTTTCTGCCTGGAATTTAATCGGCTCGGAGGCTTCTTTATAGCCCAGAGCATCATATTCTGCCTTTACATCTTTATACGGACGAATGGGTTCGTCATTGCAAACACGGACATTTAAAAGACGGAAAGAACCGCCATGTGTTACAAGACGCAACGTGTTTTCGCCGGCGGCAAAATAGAACTGGAAGGGCTCCAATTCCAGACCTTGCGGATCCACCGCCTTCATGACACGAGGCTCATAGCTGACCACCTGCGTGGGACGAACATCGTTACCTCTGTCGAGCTTAAAGTCGCCGTTTTCCTCCAGGTCTTCGGCTTCATCCTTCACACCGCGGTAAACCTTAATCGTTTCGGCTTCGTTGAACGGGGTTTCTCCGTTGATTTCAAAACCGAACTCCATTTCATTGGTTGTGTCTTCCGTGGCGCATACGGCAACTTCAATGCCGTAAAGCCCTTCTTCTTCCATGTTTACGGTGTATTCCACCCATGTGGCATTTTCAGCAAACAGAACGGAACCGTCCTCCTGTATGCTGACATTTGCCTCATCGGCCGCAGAAAATTCAGCCGCCGGGGCATCGAAATACACGCCGGGTTTTGCACTGAGGTCTTTGTACTGCGCTTTGTAGTTGTAGTACGTGTGCTCGCGGTTATAGTCGAAGTCGAGACCTTCGAAATTGATATCGCGGGCAGCAAACACGGACATACCACTCAGGCAGGTCATCAGAACCGTCAATGCCAAAAGCATGGCAAAAGAACGTTGCATTGCTTTTCTCATCCCTATCTCACCTTTCTTCTTTATAATACCAAGGCACGCAAATAAGACTCCTCGAACAGGAGTTTTCTCGCATGCATAAAATGGCACAAAGCTATTTTACGCTATTTTGCACAAAAAATCAAGAACTTTTTATAGAAATTTAACCAAAAAGCCATTTTAGTCATTTTTGACATATTTTTTTGTAATTTTGCACAAAGTTTTGTTTTGTTGTATTTTATGTCAAATTCCATTTTTCTATTTTCTTTTAAATATTTTTCTTAATCTATTGCATTTTAGAGAACTTTTTGCTATAATAAATATGTATATCTATAATAGAAAATTGAATTTTACCTTAACCGGAAAGGATTGTATCGATATGTCCAAAGAAAAAAGTTGTAGTTTTAAGACCTCGATTGGCGGCAGTGCCGTCATTGAAGGTGTTATGATGCTCGGTCCTAAAAAGATGGCCGTTACCGTTCGCAAGCCCGATGGAGAGCTGACACAGAAAATTACGGAAGTTTCAAAAAAGACCTCAGCAATCAAAAAGATTCCGATTCTGCGCGGTGTGGTCAATTTCTTCGGTTCTATGGTCACCAGTGTATCCGCTTTAATGTACAGTGCTGAATTTTTCGATGTGGAAGAAGAAGCCGAGCCGTCGAAGTTTGAAAAATGGCTGGAAGAAAAATTAGGGGACAAACTCACCTCCGTAATCATCGTGTTTTCCGTCATTCTTTCGCTTGCCATGAGCATTGGTTTATTTTTCTTTTTACCCATGCTGATTATCAACGGTGTGGAATTTTTGTGCACACTTCTTCCCGGTGGCGGTGCGGGCATTTTGGTTGCCGTTGCCGAAAATGGTTCACGTCATTTGCACCAGATTCCTCGCAGTTTGGTAGAAGGTGTTGTTCGCATTTCGATTTTCCTTGCCTATATCGGTCTTGCTTCCAAGCAAAAGGATGTGCGCCGTTTATTTGAATACCACGGTGCTGAGCACAAAACGATTTTCTGCTACGAAGCAGGCCTCCCCCTCACGGTAGAAAACTGCCGCAAGCAGACAAGACTGCATCCTCGTTGTGGCACCAGTTTTTTGGTTTTCGTCATGATTATCAGTATCATTCTCTTTGCCTTTGTCCCCTCCACGATTCTTTTGTGGCAACGCCTTCTTTTAAAGCTTGCCCTGCTCCCCGTGGTTGCCGGAGTTTCCTACGAAATTATCAAATGGGCAGGCAGAAGTGACGGCAAGCTCGTCCGCTTTTTATCCAAACCCGGTCTGTGGTTGCAAAAAATCACCACCCGTGAGCCGGACGATGATGAGCTTTTGGTTGCCATTGCATCCATGGAAGCCGTGATTCCCGAAGTGCGGGAGGATGGCAAATGGTAAGTATTCGCGACGCTTTAACTGAAGGGATTCGCCTTTTAGAGAATTCTTCTCCTTCTCCGGCACTGGATGCAGAGCTTCTTCTTTACTATGTTTCCTCCATGAGTCGGTTGGAGCTGATTGTTCGCCGTGATGAGCCGCTTGAAACCTATGATTTGTATATCTCCTTGATTCGGCGGCGGCAAAATGGTGAGCCCATCGCCTATTTAACCGGAGAGAAAGAGTTCATGTCGCTCCCCTTTTCGGTATCTCCTGCGGTTTTAATCCCCCGTCCCGACACGGAAACCTTGGCGGAATGGGCGATTTCTCACATTAAAGACCACAAGGTTTTGGATATCGGCACAGGCTCGGGATGTCTTGCCGTTTCCGTGAAGCATTATTGCCCGCAGGCAGAAGTTTTTGCATTGGACGTCAGCGACAGCGCACTTTCGCTGGCACGAAAAAATGCAGAGCGAAACGGGGCAGATGTCAACTTTTTCAGCTGCAACATTTTAAAAGACGATCTGCCGGATACCTATGATTTTATTTTATCCAATCCGCCGTATATCACCAAAGAAGAAATGGATGCCTTGGATACGGACGTGAAAGACTTTGAGCCGCACCTTGCCCTTTTCGGCGGTGATGACGGGTTGGATTTCTACCGTGTCATTGCCAAGAAAGCATTTGCTTCTTTAAATAAAAACGGTTACCTTGCCGTGGAGATTGGCTGGCTTCAGGAAGAAGCAGTCACCGAGCTGTTTGCTTCCCATGGTTTCACACAAATCACCACCCTGTTTGACCTGGCGGAAAATCCGCGTGTCATTTTAGGAAAAAAAGAATAAACGAAATTGGAGAGTATACTATGCCCATTAAAATTCAAGACGGTTTACCCGCCATCCGCACTTTAGAAGATGAAAATATTTTCGTCATGACAGAAAAGAGAGCCGTAAAGCAGGATATTCGCCCTTTGAAAATACTGATTTGTAATCTGATGCCCACAAAAATCGAAACGGAAACACAGCTTCTTCGTCTTTTATCCAATTCGCCGCTTCAGATTGAGGTCGAGTTTCTCCTGCCCGCTTCGCACGTCAGCAAAAACACTTCACAAGAGCACCTCAGTGCCTTTTACAAGACCTTTGATCAAGTGAAGGACTGTCGATACGACGGCATGATCATCACCGGTGCCCCCGTAGAGCGCATGGATTTTGAGTCCGTGGACTACTGGGACGAGCTGAAAACCATCATGGATTGGACAACAACAAACGTATACAGCTGTTTCCATATTTGTTGGGGTGCACAGGCGGCACTTTACCATCACTACGGCATTCCAAAATACGATTTGCCACAAAAGCTGTCGGGGGTATATTTGCACCAATCCTCCAAGGCAAAAAAATTCCGCAAGATTCTGCGTGGCTTTGATCGGGATTTCTATGTACCCCACTCCCGTTACACGGAAGTCCGCAAAGAAGATATCGACGCCGTGTCGGAGCTGGATATTTTAGCCTCCTCCAAGGAAGCCGGTGTGTTTTTGATTGCCGACAAGTCCGGTCGCCGCATTTTTGCCACCGGCCACGCCGAATACGATGCCGATACACTGGACAGAGAATATCGGCGTGACATGGAAAAAGGGCTCGATGTTCCCGTACCCTGCAATTATTACCCGGATGACGATCCGAACAAAAAGCCGGTGCTTCGTTGGCGCTCCCATGCCAGCCTCTTATTTTCCAACTGGCTGAATTACTATGTATATCAGATGACCCCCTTTGATTTAGAGAAACTGGAAAAGCAAAAATAAAAAGGAGTAGCAAAATGAAAAAAATCATGCTTGTTTTCGGCACTCGTCCCGAGGCCATAAAAATGTGCCCTCTGGTTCGGGAGCTTAAATCTCGCGAAAATGTGGAATGTCTGGTCTGTGTCACAGGACAGCACCGTCAAATGCTTGATCAGGTTTTAACGACTTTTGACGTTACCCCCGATTACGATTTATCTATCATGAAAGCCGGACAGACCCTTTTCGACATCACCTGTAATATTCTGACCGGTATCCGCAGTGTTTTGGAAGAAACCCGTCCCGATGTGGTTCTTGTCCACGGCGACACCTCCACCACTTTCGTTACTGCATTGGCTTGTTTTTATCTGCAAATTCCCGTCGGCCACGTGGAAGCAGGTCTTCGTACCTATAATATATATTCTCCCTTCCCTGAAGAATTCAACCGCCAGGCGGTCGGTATCGTTGCCAAATATCATTTTGCACCCACGCCCCTTGCCGAAGAACATTTAATTAAAGAAGGAAAAAATCCCGAAGATATCTACGTTACGGGAAATACAGCCATTGATGCCTTGAAAACCACTGTCCGTGAGAACTACACCCATCCCGAGCTTGCATGGGCAGAGGGTAGCCGCTTGATTTTGATTACGGCACACCGCCGTGAAAATTTGGGCGAGCCCATGCATCATATGTTCCGTGCCATTCGTCGCATTTTGGATGAAAACCCGGATATCAAAGCCATCTACCCCATCCACATGAATCCCGTCGTTCGCCAAACAGCCGCCGAGGAACTGGGCGGCATGGATCGAATTCATATTATCGAGCCTCTGGATGTTTTGGATTTCCACAATTTTATTGCCAAAAGTTATCTGATTCTTACTGACT
>JAFPCL010000056.1 GCA_017390225.1 Clostridia bacterium | reverse complement strand
GGGGATTAGAAGAAACTGAAAATGGGGGCTTCCCGTAGGGCGTGCCGACCCCGGCGCGCCGTTTTTACGGTTTTAGCCGGAATAAACGGGAAATGGTTTTTTTATAAGGAAAAATTTAAATAATAAAGAACAAAAAATAAATAATAAAGAATAATTGCGGAGAGAAAATCACGGGGCGATTTTCCTTTGCATTTATTGGTGGGGATTTTCGGGGTTTAGATGAAACCGAAAATGAGAATCCTTCCGTAGGGCGTGCCGACCCCGGCACGCCGTTTTTACGGTTTTTGCCAAACCAAACGGGAAACGGGCGGCGATTGCCATCCCCAAAAACAACGCACCCGTAGGGAAGGACCTGCGTGTCCTTCCGTGTTTCTGCAGGTACGGCGAAGATTGAAAAAATGGAACGACACATGGGTCGTTCCGTACTTTTTGCCTGTAGGTGTGGCGAAAAGTTGCGGGTAGGAACGACACGCGGGTCGTTCCGTACAGAAGATTTTCAGCGGAAGGAACAATCGGAGATTGTTCCGAGAAGGTTGTTTCGGGGATTGAAAGAAACCGAAAACGAAGAACATCCCGTAGGGCGTGCCGACCTCGGTACGCCGTTTTGATGGTTTTCGCTTATTTTGGGGTGAGGCTTTTTTTTGGAGAGCAAAAGGGGGCCTTTTTAAATGAATCAGGTTAAAAAAGAAAATCGAAAAGTGACAGCTTTTGTGACAGCTTTTGTGACAGCTTTTGTGACAGGTTCGTGAACAAGTGACCGAACAAGTGACCGAACAAATTCGTGACAGGTCTTTATAGATATATATATTAATATAATATAAATACAAAGAACAAAGATAAAGAAAAAAAGAACATAAAGAACATAAAGAACAAAAGAACAATAAAAAACAGATATATTGCAATCCTTGTTTATAAAATCTTTTTGTCAACAAAATTAACACATAAAAAAATATTTATCTTGACAAAATCGTAAAAGTGTGGTATAATAAGTCATGAAAAATGACAAACGAAAGGTATGGAAAGATATTGAAAAAAGCAATGACGCATGGGTAGGTTCGTACAATAACTTTTGCGGTAGCAAAATAAAACTTATGGTTTTGGCGGTATGTTTTTGCGTTGCACAAACGTTATTGTAGGGCAGGGGCTTGCTCCTGCCGTGTATCTGTAGGTGCGGCGAAGATTTAAAAAAAGGAACGACACGCGGGTCGTTCCGTACAAGATTTTTAAGAGGTAGGAACAATCGAAGATTGTTCCGCGGCAGTTGTTTTGCGGGAAGCGAAACAGGTATAAACGGGCGATTCGTGAATCGCCCCTACAATTTACCCCATCATACAATCAAAGCCTTGCGCGAAAAGCGCAAAGCTACCGAAACTCCACATTCCACTCTTCACACTCCACACTCCAATCGTCCCTACACATACAGGACAATCCATCTGCCTCAATCCCCGATTCCTAATCCCTAATGCCTAAAACAATCACGCTTCCTCCAAAAGCGATAGCGCATAGCTTGCGTTTTCTTCTGCTTTTTGGCGCAAGACCACTTTTGCTTCGTGGAGCTTTTGTTTTCGTGCTTCTTGTTCGACAATCAGCATATCCAGCCGGGCTTTGGCGTCTGTTGCCGTGAGGGTTTCCACGTTCAGGCACAGGGACTGGCTGACCGATTCCATGAAGGCGGTGATTTTGGGATCGTAGACCAGCGCCATGGCGGGAATCTCCAAAGTTGTGGCGTAAATCAAAGAGTGCAAGCGCATGCCGACAATGAAGGACGCACCGGAGAGGATGGAGAATACCTCTGGGACAGACAGGTTGCGGTCGATGAGGTAGGCTTTTTCCTTCATTTTTCCCATGATGGATTTGGCAATGGAAGAATCATGAGGATACTGCATAGGCACGAACAGGGGCGAAATGCCGAAGGTCTTTGCCATATAGTCACAAAGACTTGCCATGGTTTCCTCAAAATCCGGTGCTGAATTTTTCCAGTGACGGACAGAAATCACCGCATAGGGCGTGTTTTCCGGCACACCGGCTCTGCGGATAAAGTAGCCGCCGGAGAGCGATTCGGTCATATCGATGGTAAATGCCGGATCGGCGGTAATAACGATTTTCGGCTTTGTGACCGAGAGGGCACGGAGTTCTTCATCGGATTTGTCATCTCGCAAGGTGATGATATCGACTTTATTTAAGATTTTTGCCGCAATTTTGCGGTTTTTCTTATTAACGAGAGGACCAATGCCATTGGCATACAGCATCGTTTTTATGCCGCATTTTTGCGCCAATGCGATGATGCCGAGATAATAAAGAAGCGATTTACTGCTGGTGACGTCCTGTAGTAAACTTCCGCCACCGAAGAGGAGCATTTTCGCTTGCTTCATTTCACGGATGATATGGAAAAGATTGTACCGAGAAATGGATTTGACACTATATTCCCCGGCGGTTTCTTTGGGAGTTTTGGATAACACGGTAAAGGCGATATCCGGCTTTTTCTTGCGGAGGGTGTCGAGAATTGCCCACAGAAGGGCTTCGTCACCGCTGTTGGAAAAGCCGTGATAGCCGGAAATGATAATATCAGACATATAAAAACCTCAGTCTTTTAATTTAGCGGCAATTTTCTTGGCGATGCATACTAAAATCAGATTGCCGATATAGACGGCAAGGGAGATAACAGCACCCAGAAGAAGACCATTGACAACACGCATATAGATCGTAGTGAGGTTGGTGAACACATGGCAGAAGCTGTTGCTGACGGATGCCACCAAAATGGAGGAGGCAACGGCAAGAAGCCATTGCAGGAGCTTCACATCCGTGTTTCTCATATAGTAGACAAACAGCACAAGGGCAGGGTAGCCGAGCAAAAATTCCTTGGTACGGGGACGGTGGGGGAAGATATCCGTTACCGTCGAGCGGAGTGTTTTTTCAAAGCTGCTGATTTCGTTGACGTTGCCGCTACGGATGATATAATACACACCGACAGCACCGACAACAGCGGCAAGAAGCATCCAGTAGACCTTGATATCGGCACAAAGAAGTGTTTTCAAATCTAAAAGCAGACTTTTCTTATCGGTTTTTATGAACATGCAGTAAAAAGCGACGGCACTGTATGCCAAAGGCAGGAGCAGGGTAATCTTGATGCCGCGGAAAATCTGATTGTTGATGTAGTAGGGAAGTCCCGACAGCAAAGAGCCGGTGACCATACCGCCCAGGCACATAACCGCAACGGCAAACAGAACCACAAGGGGAACTTCTGCCAAGGTAGGGAGCTTTTTATTCAGCTTTTTCACCAGAAGAAATACCATGGTCACGCAGAAGCAGGGGAGAAGGCCTGCAAAGGCGGTGGCGTATAAAGAAAGCAGGCTCCGGGGCAGGACAAAGGTGCCGCCAAAGGCGAAAACCGCCAAAACCAAGGCAAGCCATGTGAATTTTTGGGGGCAGGCAAAGAGCGCTTCCACCATCACAAGAAGCATCATGACCATGATGACGGCGGCAAGAGCCGCATTGACTTTGGTGCTTGCGGTGTAGTCATAGGGGGCAGGTTCACTTCCGACCGTGAAGCCGACCGCTTCGATTTTTTCTTTATATTCTTTGGCGGCGGTGAGGGTCAGCTCGGAAAGGGTTTCGTAGTCTTCGCCTTTGGGGGCAAGCTGGGTGATCATCACAAAACGGATGTTGCGGTCAATGGTGGAGTTAAAAAACTGCTCTACACGGTGACTGTAGAAGGTATCATCGGACTGAGAATCATCGTAGGTTTCATAGGAGCGAAGCACTTTTTTCGTGCCCTTTTCCATGACCTGATCGAAAATGAGCTGATAGCCCACGCATTTTTGGTTCGACAGCTGATCGGTGTTTTCTGTGAGCAAAAGGGTCAAGTTGTTATTGGTGATAATGTCGGCGATGCCTTGGGGATTTTTCTCGTTGGGCTGATCGTCGTTGAATTTGGCACCGTCTTCTTTGATGTTGAAATACTGCACATCGTAGGTTTTGACCAAACGGTCAATCTCGGCAAGGTAATCGGTTTTCTGATAATTTTTGACTTTATGGACAAGCGCAATGTCAAAGCCTTGGTCTTTCAGCATGGCAATCGTGTCTTCATTGAAGCCTAAAGAAACATTCCAAAGATCCTGTCTGCCGTCTAAATAGGCATAAAGATGCATATCCTTATAGCTTTCCAGCATCATGAATTCATCTTCCGTATATTTGGCGGGAATCCATTGGTCGAGCTTTTCTTTGGTATCTTCATATTTGGTCATCAGAAGATAGCAGTCGTAGCTGAGCTCGGGATAGTTGGTTTCAATATGGGTGGCAATATCGATGCTTTCCTGATCGTATTTGTGCTTGAGCACATTGAATTTGATGCAGGTGAGCGCACCTTTGGCAATCATGGAGTTGACGTCCTCTTCCGTGACGGACAGCAGGGTGATGCCTTCGGCTTTATAAGCATCAAGCATTTCTTGTTGTTTTTTCGGAGAAACTTTGTTATACAGGTCATTGTAATATAAAGACATGATAACATTGTTGTTGCTTTTTTCCACCGCAAGGCGCAAAGATGCCGCCGGGATGAGCGCTAAAAGCATGGCAAGCATCAGAATATAGGGAATCAGGCTTTTTATTTTTTTCATGACTGTACCTCTTTCTTTTCTCTTTTTAACAGTTTTTTTACCATGCCCGTGCCAAGGAGCATCGCACCGTAGGTGATGCCGCAAGCACACAGGGGAATCAAGAAGGAAATGTATCCATGGGTAATTTCGGGCATCAGGCGGTCAAAGATAAAATAGACAACCGCCGCCGCAAGCCCCGAAAGAAGGATTTTTCCCAAATCTAAAAACAGGGATGCGGTAAAGTAATTGCCGATGACTTTTTTCATGGACAGCGCAATCACAACGGCATAAAGATTCATCAGAAGTGCCGTGGATGCGGCGGAGAGGATGGCTGAAAGGCTCATGCCGAAAGCGGTTTGATCGGCAAAGAAAAAATCCATAACATAGTTGAGCCCCAAATTGAGGACGACTACGGACACCGTGGCAATGACGGTATTTTTATATTTTCCCGCCAGATACAAAACCTTGTTGAGAAGCTCCTGTGCCACATAGCCCAAAGCCCCCAGGGTATACAGAAGAAAAATCAAAGAAACCGCTAATGTGTCATGACTTGTAAACTCGCCTCGTTCGTAGACTAAACGAATGACATCACCACCGAAGCAGGCAACGACCAAAATAAAGGGCAGGAAAATCGCAACCATAATGGATATGATATACTGCACCAGTTCTTTAACATAGTCCATATGCCCTTCTTCGTAGTTTTTGGAAATTGACGGAAAGACTACGGTGGACATGGCGACCACAAAGACACTGGCAATGGTGATAAACAGGTTGGAAGCGTAGTTGAACGTGGATGCCATGCCTTCCGATTCGCTGACAAAGGCACGGTCGATATACACGCACAGCTGAAACATCATGTTGGACACGAAAATCCACAGGATTTCCGGGCTTTTATGGGTGCTTGCCTGCTTGCTTCCGGGTGCGGTAATCGAATAGCCGTTTTTGAAAAAGGCAGGAAGCTGAATGACGATATGCAAGAACCAGCCAATGGTGGTGACAACACCGACGGTGGTGATGGAAACATCCCCCGGCAAAAGGGAGAGGATAATCGCTACATTAAAGGGCAGGCTCATGACAGAAGTAATAAAATACACCTGCTTATTCTGCAGAAGCCCCGAAATAATATAAGCCAAAACAACAAAAATCAAAGAGGGGGACATGATATACATCATGCGCACTGCCAAATCAAAATCCGCCCCCGAAAGGTTCGGCAAAATCAGCCGCACAATCGGCTTGGCACACAAGGCAACCAAAGCCGCACACACGGTCATCCACAGACAGCTTTTGCGAAGAAAAGATGCCGCATAGCCTATTTCTTTTCCGTGGTTTTCCGCTTTGTTGAGATTTTTAATCACAAGCGTGGACAGGGCAACACCCAGCCCCGTGAAAATCAGATTGACAAGGCCGAAGACCTGAAAATAAATATCGGATGCGGTTGCTGTGCCGAACGCGCCGGCAAAGACCATATCACGGACAAAGCCGAGCCCTTTGGCAAGCAAAATGCCCACCACGACCAAAATATAAGCGCCACCTATCATGTTATACCTCCTTTTATCAACTTATTATTATATACCATAATTTCCTTGCCGTCAATTGTTTTTCAAAAAAATGAAGATGGAACAAAAAGAAAGGACACAACCGCAGTTGCATCCTTTAGTATTTGTATCCTATCAAAAGCCTTCCATAATCTGAATGACTTTGCCCAGTGTTTTTAAAAAATACAGGGTATCGCCTATGGTTTCCTCACCGTTTTCCAATGATTCCATAGCTTCACTTTGTGCTTCCATTTCAGCCATAAGAGAAACGTATTCGCTCATGAAAGGTTCGGGATCCTCTGCGGTAGACAGTCGGGTCAAAAAGTCCGAAAGATGCATGATAAAGGCATCGTATTCGTCAACGGCGGCTTGATAGGCAGGCGTGACGGTTTGTACACTTTCCACCAGACGAACGGCAAGGAGCAGTGCTTGCTCCCGTGTGGTGTGGGCATAGCCTGTGGCTTCTTCCTCCGGCGTGGTGTTGCGGGGGGCAAATTTGTTGTCGCCGATGCCGCTGATAATGCCGTACTGTGCCAGAAAATACACGCTGTTTCTTGCCCAATCGGAAATGAGGGCATCATCGGCAAAAAGCACAGGATCATCGGGCGCAATGATTTCTTCTCCCGATGCAACGGCCTCTTCTGTGGGCAGTTGGGTGATAATAACACGACAAAGCATGGTTGCCGCCTGCTCTCTCGTTAAAAGACTGTCGGGGGCAAATTCCGTGGCGGAAACGCCGCTGACGATGCCGAGTCCGTATGCCGCAAGAACGGCGCTGTCCGCAGTGTCGGAAAATGGATTTTCACTGTTTGTTACGGTAGGCGTTTGTGTGATCGCCTCAAAGGTTTTCACACAAACGGCGGCAAATTCTGCACGGGTGATTCTTTTCGTTAAATCCGCATCTTGAAGTGCATCAGGGAAAAGTGCCAAATTTTCGGCTTTTACAAGCTCGTCTTTCGCCCAATCGGAAGCCGTGTAGCTTGCCATGCACAAGACGGGCATCAGGGCAAGGCAAATCAAAAGGGATAAAGTAACATAGAATTTTTTCATGCTAAAACCTTCTTTCTGTTTTTTACTATACCATAAAATTTACGGTTTGTCCATATTTTTCGCATAAACCTTGGTTGACAATAAAAAGAGTTGGTGCTACAATAAAATTGAGGTGAAGTAAATTGAAAAAAATATGCGGAATGATTCTTTTGTTATGTATGGTTTTTTCCGTGCTTGTGGTTTGTGCGGAAAAGGAAATTTCTGTTTTTGTGGACGGAGAGAAGATCTCATTTGATCAGGCACCGTTTATCAAAGATAACAGAACACTGGTGCCCTTGCGTGCCATTTTCGAGGCACTGGGCTGTCGTGTGGATTATGATGCAGAGCTGAAAATGGTGCATGCTACTCGTGGCACACAGTATTCTTTGTCGCTCACCATTGGGGAGACAGATTTGTATAAGAACGGAAAAATCATCACTATGGATGTACCTGCCATGATTGTAAATAGCCGCACCTTTGTGCCCTTGCGTGCCATTTCCGAAGCTTTGGACACGGATGTGGAATGGGACGGCGAACTGCGAAAAATCACGGTGAAAAACCGCATCGGCTATGGAATCAAAATACACTATCTGGAAAAAGACTATTTAGCCGCCGACGGCACGGTATTGATTCGCTATTTCTATGCGTACCCCGAGCTTCCCAATCAAGAAAACAGCGAAAAGATCACGGTTCTCAATAAGAGTTTTGCTGAACGGGCAGTGCTTCATCAGCAGGGGATGGAAAAAGAGTGGCTTTCGGAAGCAGAGGAGGCATATGCCATGGCGCAAGCCGACGGATTGATGTGGTATGCCTACGTATGCGAGCACAGCTTTGATATTACCTATGACGTAAAACCTGTGCTGAGCATTAAGGAATCGGACTATTCCTTCTTCAACGGGGCGCATCCCAATACAAACACGGACGCCTATACGTACAATCTCACAAACGGTGAGCTTCTGACTTTGAATGATGTATTCTCTGTGGAGGAAAAAGAAGCACAAGATCGTATTCTCACGGCATTTTATGATTGGTGCGATATGTTTGCTTTAGAAGATGAAGTGAAAAACGCCATGAAGGAAAACATCGACAAGGTCAGCTTCTATCTGACGAACGATGCCATCTGCTTTTTCTTTGATGTGTACACCGTTGGGCCTTATGCCTTGGGTGAGCCGGAAGCAAGCATCCGATTTAATCTCAATGAAAAGCTGTTCCGTCCATGGCTCTATGAAACCGATCCTCAAAGGCAGATTCCGTGATTGGGCGTTCGTTCGCACGTAGTTTCATAATATAAGTTTTTTTGCAATAATATTTATCAAAGACCATAAGTATCCTTTAATTTTCTGTTTTTGCCGTTTTCAGTAGAAGGCTTTCTGTTAAACTGTATACACTGCCAATAAAAAGAGGCTGTGACACTATGATTTTTAAAATTGTAGTGTCACAGCCTCATCCATAATTTTCAATTTTCCATTCTCCATTTTCCATTTAAAAAGGGGCTGTAAAATAATTCTTTTGAATCCGGGGATGGAAAAAAAGAGTGCGGAACGTGCGAACTGAATACATTATCAAGGCGTAGCCTTGATAATGTCATC
>JAFPCL010000055.1 GCA_017390225.1 Clostridia bacterium | reverse complement strand
CAGGATCAAACTCTCTAAAAAATCTTTAGAGCATTTTTTGGCTCTTTGTTTACTAATGTTTTCTGGCTTGTTTGCCATAAGGTCTTGTCTTTCGACAAGTTCTGTACTCAAGTTTTACTTGAGCCCTTACGCTATTTAATTTTCAAAGTCCGCTGCTCCTGAAGGGCTTGTGATGTCAGCTCCCCTCAAGAGCAAGATAGATTATAGCACACCAATTTTCATTTGTCAACCCCTTTTTTTAAAAAATTTCAAAATTTTTTCGTTTTTTTCTCAAACCCTTGTGCCATCTGGGTTTGCGCCCTTTTTTCACCCAAAAATATAAGGAAGAAACATCAAATTTCTTTGTTTCTTCCTTATATATATTATATTTGATTACTTCCCGGATTTAATCTTAAAAGCTAATGTGCCCAGCACATTCTCTACGGGAATTTGACCGATCATACGACTATCTTTGCTGTGGTTTCTGTTATCTCCCATGACATAGACATATCCGTCTTCCACCGTGACCGTGCCGTCGGCATAGACCGGGAATTCGGTTTGGTTGATATAGGTTTCATCCAGAAGCTCACCGTTTCTTGTGACCGTGCCGTTTTCTCCGTCGAATTCCAGAACATCCCCCGGAAGACCAATAACACGCTTCACATAATATACATGCCCAATGCTGTCCCCTGTGAACAGACCTGTGATGGCATTATAGCGAAACACTTCATAAAAATCCAGCCCGATGGTGCGCTTGTGCATAACCACTTTGGATGCCTTGTCGTTTTCATCCAACGTGTAGCTTCCGTCCTCCTCTTTTGTCATCCGAAGCATTTGCCCCTGATTATCTGTGGCAAAAAAGAATGAATCGGTCTGGCAAAGAACATATTTTCCGTTGCCATCTTCTTCTGCACAATAATATACGATATCACCGGTTGTACTTTTAATGGGCTCTCCGTTTTTATCTATAAGATATAAAAGGCGAGAGTCAACAACAACCATATCTTCATGATCGGGATAGGAATTTGCAACATTGCCCAACTTGGAAATCACATACAAGTCTCCGTGAGCAAGGGTGGGAACCATGGAATTTCCATCAACCCGAGTAATCTGGAAAATGAACACATTCAATACTGCCGCAATCACGATAGCAGCTGCAATATATAAAATCCACTCCAGGATCTCTCTACCTATATTCATGGGCTTTTTCTCTTTCTTTTGTTTTTTCACATAATCACCTCATTTAAACGTTCTTTCATTATACGCTTATTCTTTTATGTTGTCAAGAAATTTTATTGCCTTTCTTTAAAAAACATGCTATAATATACAGTATCCGAAAGAAAGGTGGTTTTCATTCCATGAAAAAATTATTCTTTATTTTCTCCATTGCGTTTTGCCTTCTGCTTGGCGTGCTGACGGCAGGAGCTTCCGATGTGTCTGTCTTTGTCAACGGCAGAGCTGTTTCTTCCGATGTTGCCCCTACGATTATTAACGATCGTACCATGCTTCCTTTTCGTGCGATTTGCGAAGCTATGCAGTGCTCTGTAGACTGGCAAGCTGAAACGAGCACCGCTGTCGTCACCGGCAACAATATCACCGTGTCTGCACAGCCCGACAATGCAATTATGAAGATTGCGGATGCTTCCATTTCCCGTGATGCTACGTTGGACGTCCCTCCCGTTATTATCAACAGCCGCCTGCTTCTTCCTGTGCGTGCTTTTGCCGAAGCTTTCGGTGCTGAAGTTTTATGGAACGGAGAAACACGGACGGTTCATATTATATATGAAGAAATCCTTCCGCAGGGTTTTGGCACATCCAACCGCTCCAACATGGGTCTTTTAACCAAAGCCGACGATAAAATTATATACTTAAACCCTGTAACGGGTGCCATTCTGACAGAAGAAAACGATGAAGCCAAAATGCTCGGCATCGGTGCTTATGTAACAAACAACAATGATACTCTTTATTATACCAACGCCACCAATGGTGTTTTGACACAACAAAACGGTGATGCCGTCACTACATCCGCTTGTATCTCCGCAGTTTGGCATAACGATGTGTGCTACGGCTTAGATGGCACAAACGGTTTTTTATGCCGATATGAAAACTTGTCTGCCGTCGCAATCGTTGAAGAGCCCGTTTTATTCTTTACATTCGCAGGTGATGATTTGTTTTATATCACCGCCGACGAAAATAACGTGTATCATATTTGGAGCGCACCGCTTCAAACCCTTACAGACAAAAAGTTACTTTTATCCTCCGCACAGATCGATGCTCCTTGCGTAACCGAGGATGCGATTTATTTAAGAGAAGGAAATTCCATTATGAAGATTTCCCTTCCCGGTGGTGATATTTCTGTTGTAAAACAAGAGGCTTCCGCTTTTTATCTGAACTATTTCAACGGATATCTGTACTATACCAATAATAACGATGCAAATTGCCTGTATCGACTGAAAGCCGACGGTAGCCTTCCCGAAGAAAAGCTAACCGAGGAGGGCGCTTATTATACCCATATTGTCGATGGTAGAATCTACTATATTGTTGAAGAAAACAACAGCTTTGCATGGAAGTATATCTTTGAAGGACAAACCCTCACGGATGCTGTGCCCTTCTCTCTTCCCTTGGAAAAAGACACAAAAAACTATCGTGAATTTGAAAACAACTTTGCTATCGGCGCTCGCCCTGTGGCTTCCATCAAGGTCAAGGACTTCGGCACGATCACTGTTGAGCTGAACCCGGATATGGCGCCCCAGACGGTTGCTAACTTCGTATCTCTTGCCGAAAGCGGCTTTTATAACGGACTTACCTTCCACCGCGTGATGCAAAACTTTATGATCCAAGGCGGTTGCCCCGAGGGGACCGGCACAGGTGGGCCCGGATATAATATTTTAGGTGAGTTCACCGGGAACGGCGTTGCCAACAACCTGTCTCACACCCGCGGTGCGATCTCCATGGCACGAGCTTCCGATCCCAATAGTGGTGGCAGTCAGTTCTTCATCTGCGATACCAACGACTCCTTCTTAGACGGCTCCTACGCCGTGTTCGGCTATGTCACCGACGGCATGGATGTTGTCGATGCCATCGCCGCTACCCCTGTGGATTACGGCATGAGTGGAGAAAAGTCCACCCCGATCACACCCGTGGTCATTGAAAGCATTACGATTACAAAATAAAGAATGCACTTCAAAAAATACCGTGCATCCGATTTTCGGATGCACGGTATTTTTTAGTTCTGTTGCATTTTTTCGCATCGCACCGCTACACGGCTACTGCCGCCGGGTGTACAGGTGAAAAGTGTCAAATCCCAATCCCCGCCTTGCAGGGCTTCCAAATCTGTACCGGAAACATTTTCACGGTCGATAATCTCATAACGAAATTCGTTGCCGTCCATATCCGTAAAAATCACAATTTCACCCATGGGGATCGTTCGTATTTTTCTGAAATGGGCTCTATAGCTATGGGCGGCGATAATCATGTTGCCCAGATAGGGCGTTCCTGAAAATCGGCAAGGCGCAATCTTGAGTGCCGGATACGTCCATTCGGATATCACCGGAAGCTTTAAATCACACGCAGGAAGCTCCAGCATCCCAATATAGTCATAATCCCCATGCTTTTGCGTGGGCATCTGCATTTGCGGATTCAGTACATAATCGGGAACTACATATTCTCCTGTTTCCATATCCGGGGATGCATATTCTTTCTTTTCAATTTCAAAGCTTTGCAGTACTTCGCCGACCGCTTTTTCTGCCCTTTTTGCATCCCACAGATTATATCCGCAAAGGCAAAGGGCTGCCGCAATCAGAAGCAGCCCCATGCCGATGAATACCAATCCTTTTTTATTTTTCATAGCCCATTCCTCTGCGGCGCAAAAGTCCGAGCAAAATCATCAAAAGACCTGCCGCCAAAAGCACAGGCACCGGCCACCACAGCTGCCCTGTTTGCGGAATTTCGCTGTAGGTGTTGGTGATCACAAAGGTGTTGCCATCTTGCTGCACTGTTACTTTGTATTTATCCAATTCTTTTTCCCGTACTGCGTAGGCATATCCACCATCCAATTCTATCCATTGGTGTGTCCATCCACAGGCTTCATCCAATATCACGGTGTCGATCACAACGCCGTCACGCAGAAGCTCAACTTCCACTCTGTTCGGACGTTCACTTTCATGTGCCGCATCATTCCAGATTTTTTGCACCGTTATGGTTTCTTTTACGATATAGCGATTGGTCAGAAGGAAGGTGATGCCGTCATCGGTTACCGTCGAAGCATAGCCTTCGGGAACTTCCGTTTCCACCAGAGTCCAGGTCTTTTCTTTAGACAAGCCCGTCCAGGCATATTGCCATCCGTTTGCCTCGTTCAGCGTAGCAACTTCGCTCTCTTCGCCGTCGCACAGAAGCGACACCGTCACAGCATGGGGGCGTTTGTCTTCATTGCCTGCATCATCCCAAACCTTAATGACCTGACGATCAACCGTTTCTTCTTTGATATAGGTGTTGGTCAGCACGTAGACAGTGCCGTCATTGGCGGCAGATGCACGATAACCCTGCGGTACATTCTGTTCTTTCACTGTCCATGTATAAGCATCATCAAGCCCTGTCCAAGTATGTTGCCAATGGTTTTCTTCCTTCAGTTCGACAGTTTCATACACTTCACCATTCTTATACAGCACAGCCTCGACAGCGGCAGGTCGCTTCTGTTCAAAGCCTGCATCATCCCAAACTTTTACAACTTGACGTTCTGTATAAACTTCAGGAGTTCCCGGCACACGGGTGTTGGTAATGATAAAAGCAACGCCTTCTTGCATGACAGACTTTTTATAGCCTGCCGACACGTCTTTTTCATCGACTGTCCATTGGTGCTCTTTGGAAAGCCCCGTCCATTGATACTGCCAGCCGTTCTCCTCGTTCAGTGTGACGGTTTCAAAGGCTTCTCCATCTTTGTAAAGAACGACCGTAACAGATGCGGGACGTTTGCTTTGATCTGCGCTATCGTTCCAAATCTTCTTTACTTGACGGCTGATGCCCTTATCATCGTCTTTTTCGTAAGTGTTGGTGATTACATAGGCGATTCCCTCGTTTGTAACGGTTTTCTTGTACCCTGCCGGCACATTTTTTTCGTCAACACTCCACTGATAGCTGTTCGAAAGTCCTGTCCAGCGATATTTCCAGTTGTTCGCCGCATTTAAAGTCACGGTTTCATAAGCCGCTCCGTCTTTAAGCAAAACGACTTCGACAGAAGAAGGACGTTTATCTTCATTACCCTTATCATTCCAAACCTTGGTTACCTGACGTTCTACGGTGTCGCCCTCGGTATCCTTTTTATAGGTGTTGGTGATTGTATAGGTGATGCCGACTTTACTTGCTTTCATGGTATAGTTGGCGGGCACATCCTTTTCGGCAATCGTCCAGGTATAATTTTCATTCAGGTGATTCCATTCATAGCGCCAGTTGTTTGCCGCATTCAATGCCACGGAATCATATTCTTCTCCATCCTTCAGAAGCACAACGGAAATGCTTTGGGGGCGTTTAAATTCGAATCCTTCGTCATTCCACACCTTTACCACACGACGGGTAATGGTGTTTACGTTGTTTTCTATTTTTTTCGAAGTAAATTTGGGGTTGACTTCAAGGTCGTATGTCCATGCACCCGATTGTGCACTCATGGAAGGAAGCGATACAACAAAAGGCTCTGCCGTGTATCTTCGGCTACCTTGCTTAATGGTGTCGCCCACAACCAGATACAACCCTTGGGGGATTCCCGTGAACAGCACCTTGCCGTTATCATCGGTTTTTCCGCTTGCCGTTGCTTCAATATCATTGAGCTGAACATAACCGTGCAGGGCTGTGGTGACCTCCATCCATGCCGCATCGTTTTTCCCTTCAATCATTTCAATGCCGCTGGAAGCAAAATTTTCCGTCAGAACACAGTCGCCGTTTGTGTGAAGCGTTGCAAAATGATACAAGCGGAAATTTGCTTTTTGGATCGGCGTTTCTGCATTCAGATATGCAATGGTCAGTGAAACCGATCTGCTTGTATCCAAGCTTCCTGCCGCAAAGAGTGACGTGGGCAAAAGTGAGAAAATCATAATCATACACAGAAAGAATGTTAAAAACTTTTTATTCGTCTTCATCTTGTGTCCCTCCATTTTTCTTTCTATCGGTCAGAAGAAGTATCATCATAAACAAAATAATCAAAGGCACCGCCATGATGGTCGCTACCATCATCGGCTCAATCTGCATGGCATCTGCCGTCACGCGCGCCGTGGATTCCAGCTCTGAATTGTCAATGCGGTGTCCTCGTACCAAAAGACGATGCGAATTGATTCCGTATGGGGTGCAGGTTACCAGTGTGCAATAGTCCTTATTTTCTTCGATATGCAAAAGTTCTGCTTCATCCGGCTCAACAATAGCAATATTGTCCACCTCATAGGTCAGCACTTCATTCAGCACTTTCAGCATGAAAATATCGCCGATGACCAGTTTGTCCAAGTTGGTAAACAGTTTTGCTCCGGGCAAGCCACGGTGTCCCGACAAGACACAGTGAGTGCTGTTTCCTCCCACGGGAAGGCTGGTCCATTCCAGATGCCCGATGGCAATTTGCAGAATTTTTTCATCCGTTCCGTGGTAGACGGGCAAGGTGCAGGCAATCGACGGAATCTCGATATACCCCATAGCTCCGTGCTCCGATACCTTCAGCATTGTTTCGTACAACACTTTTTGTTCTTCGGATAACAAATAATTATTGTTTCTTTCCGTCAAACTTTCGTTGTATGCTACTGCTTTATTCCAAAATGCAGTGTAATCCTCTGTTTGTAAAGATGCGACCGCATCTGCATAGGACGTTACCGCCTGCGACTGCCGCAGAGAGTTCCAATAATCGCTCACTGTGGGATACAGCAGCAAGGACAGCCCTACAAGAAAAATAATAATTAGTAAAATGGTTGTCAAATTGCTTTTCTTCATCGAAGGGCTCTCCTTGCCGCTGTATGCCGTATCAGCATACAGCGGATAAAATTATGCTTTGTTTCCTACGCGCTTTTTCGTAACCAAAAGTACAAATGCCAAGACGACCATGATGCCGCCCAGCAGATAGAACACTGTGGTGCCCATGCCACCGGTTGCAGGAAGAAGTGTGCCGGCGCGGTTCACAACCTTGACTTCTTTTTCATCACTGCTCAAAAGGCTACCGCCGGTGAGATCCACGGTAACTCTGTCGGAAAGCTTGTTGTAACCGTTGGGGGCTTTGGTTTCGTCCAAATAGTACTTGATATTGTCCAAGCCGTTGATTGTAGCCTCTCCGACTTCAATGATGGCAGAAGTAAAGTTTTCAGCATTTGCTTCTGCATCGGTAGCAACACGATACACACCCGTTGCCGTTTCAACAAGCGGAATCTTGTTGCCGCCGGTTTTTGCATCATACAGTTCAAAACGTGCACCACTCAAGGTGTTGCCATCCTTGTCGACCTTCACAACCTCGAAAGCATAGTTTCGTGTCTTGGTAATTGCCCAGTTGGTGAAGGCATGGTCACCATATTGCAGCATCGTTGCATTTTCTTCGGGCATAGCAATCGTTGCATTTTCGTTAACGGTTGCTTCATATGTAACGAGAATTTCCACATCGGAAGAAATGTCATCCAAAAAGCTTTCGGTGAAGGTAATGACAAAATCGCAAGCCGTTGTAGCGGAGGAAGTGTTGTGTGCTTCTGCCGTGCAAGCTACATCATAAGCTACCGTGTAGTCGGCACCTTCGGTCAATGCTTCGTTGCCGACTTTCACAACGATAGAACCGTTGGTAAATGTCAGCCCTTTGGTCATCTGGTCGTGCAGTTTGTAGCCGACCGCACCTTTCTTTGCATGAATTGTGGTGGTGTAAAGAACAGAATCTCCGATACCTGCGGTGTTGCTTTCGCCCCAAACTTCGCCTTCGTCTGCTTTCTCATTACGATTGGCATCTTCTAAAACCTTCTTGGTAATGGTGGGAACTGCATTCTTTTCATTGACCGTTGCATTGGGGTTGGTCGTCGTCAAGCCACAAAGTGTACCCAGAGAGGAGTCTACCAGGTAGTAGCCCAAGTCTAAAGAAGATGCAGTATAGCTATTTCCCTGCGGAAGTGTTGCAACCGGTGCAATATCCTTTTCTTCTGCATATTTTAAAGCTTCCTTTGCCAGCATCGGAACATCATCCGAGGAGATGCTCCCTTTTTCGGTAACATAATTGCCTGTGGCGGAAATTTCAAAGAAATCCTTGCCATAGCCGGTTTCCACAAATTCACGCCAAGCTGCCGTAATGGTATAGGAATAGGTGCCTGCCTGTGCGTTATAGCTTTGCAAATCAAACATTTTGTAGATTGTGTAAGTGTGACCATCTTCTGCATTGTTGATGGTGATGCTACCGTTTCCTGCGGCAGTGCCTGCAATCATGGACAGTACCATGAGCATAGCAAGAACTAAAGTTGTCATTTTTTTCATTGTTTTTCTCCCCTTATTTTAAAAATATTAATTATAATTTTTTGTTTCTAAAAAGGGAATCATACCCTCTTTCTGCGGTGCTCGCATAAGAGAAGGATTCCTGCCAATGCCATAAGGAAAAATCCAATTTGGATAAATCCTTTTGTCCCGGAGCCACCGGTATTCGGAAGTTCATAGTGTAGTGTGTTGGTACACAATAGCTCTACGGCTTCTGCATTGTCTAATGTTACAGTGACAACACCGCCACTCTCTGTAGCCCCCTCGGGCACTGACCAAATCGTCGTGTAGCCGTCTTCCTTTTCTTGCACGCTTACGCTTGTGTGCAAAGGTATATCTTCTATGAGAATATACTGTCCATGTTCCAGCTCAAAACTTCCGATGTTCGGTGTTGAGCCTTCATAGAGCACTTCATGTGTGATGGAATCACAGACTCGGTACGGCATATAAATACCGTGCTCAACATCGACATGATAGTCAAAGTTGTAGGCTCTTTCGAAGTCGCCTTTTTCAACCTTCTTTTCTATCTTAATCGTGCCGGTATCCCCTTCAACAATCGGCACGCCGATTGTGTCCGGAATGGTGAACTGCATAAAGCAGCTGGAGCCGGAAGCCCCACGTTCCGTATAGAAGAAGGTCAGCGTGTAATTGCCCTTGCCTAAGTGTCTCTCTTCCGTGTTGGGAACCCAGTCCCAAAGGTCAGTGTAGGAACCGACGGAGCTGTGAACGCCGCCGATGTCGCAGATTAGGCGGGTTTGTCCGGTGGTGTGGTCGGTCAGGAACACCCACATATCATCGTCGCCGTAGAACAGATATTCCAAAGGACCATCGTAGCTACCGTCCAAATGGAAATCAATTGCGAACTGCAAGCCGAAATAACTGTTGTGATTGAGTCCGTCGTCCGACACGGGCAATGGGCCGGATTCAAAACCTGCATATCTGAGGTTTCCTACGTTAAAATCTGCGGTGTTGCCGAAATGAACATCCCAATTTTTAACACCATCGAAGGGCCAAAAGTCATTACTGTAAATCACCTTTGTGCCAAAAGTTCTGCCTGTCAACACATTCAGGTTATTGGCGCTGATGCCCTGCGATCCGCTAATGCTTGTCAGCGTGTAGGTGTCACCATTACGCGTGAAATTCATGGTCGTGCCGGAATTTGCGTCGGCATACATATATGCCGTTTTGCCGACAACATTCAAATCGTGTCCGAAATAGCACGCCGACTGAATGGTGGGGTCATAGATTAGTCGTTTTCCTTCGTAGTCATAGCCATCGGCGATGCCGAAAGTACATCCCATAAAGCTTTGGCTGTTGTATTTATTCGGTGTATTGATTACGCCATCCTCGTACCACGTGACATCCCCGTAGCCGGTACCCGTGTTTCTGTTACCAAACGCCAGATGAGCTGTGGTCAGGTCGCTGTCCTCGTGAGAATTGATACCTTGCTTTCCGGTGTTCATTGTGATTTGCGCGCCGGCGTAGGCATGGCTACCGTTGGAAATATCGTAATCAAAGAAGTTTGACGGGGCTTGCTTGATACCTTCCGTCGGATGGTATACATAACGAACCGTCATACCATCTTCAATCAGAATGGGTTGTTTCCCACCCACGACACCCGCATCTTTATTGTTTGTAAAGTAATAGGTTTCGTGAATATTTCGTCCGTCTTGCATCGTATATTTTGTCCAGTAATTTTCATCCAGCTCCGTAATGCCGGCGCTTGCCTGGGCTTGTTTTTGTTCGACAGATTGCGTGCGGATAAAATCCAGATAATAATGTTTGTTTTCGTTGAGAATATCCAAATGATTGATTGTCAAAAGATTGGAGTATACAACATTCTCTTTTTGTTCATATATTTCAACCGGAGTGAGCCCCATGGCAATTTTATATATGCCATTGCCTTGATCTTCAAGCGCCAGATTGTAAATTGACTGATCTGTGGGGCTGGCGGAAGTGCCTCTGCCGTTCACGGGAAGAACACCACCGGCACCGTCTGTCTTTTCTCCGGGCAATAAAGTCGATACCGTGTTGATAATCGGAATGTAGTGTGTTGCAGATTCGCCGGCATAGCGAAGCATATTGGCATAATACTGCACTTCAAATTTGGGCAGTGCTTGTGAGGTATTCATAAGGGCAAAGCTTCTGTTGGCGTTTGCTTCCAGCACAATATCCGAACATACGGCATTTTCATCCGGAGAAACCGATGCGCCGACGTATACTTTCGTGCCGTCTGATTGAAGTGCCGTATATTCTGCCAAAATTCCTGCTTCCAATTCTTCTGCAAAAAGTTCTTTATCTTGTTCCTCTTTGATTTTTACAACAACTTTTATATCTGCATCCGAAAGAAGGATTTCTTCTTCTCCCAGCGTAAAAACAACATCAAAAACGGAAAGATCATGCATTGTGCCAACTGCATTTTCCGATGTCCAGTCGGCATAGGCATCATATGTACTTCCCTCATCGAGAAGTCTCAGTTCCATTTGCGCGCCCATGGGGATGGCGGTTTCACTGTCTGCCGTAACATAAATTTCATATGTTTCATTTTCCCAAGCTAAACTCTTTTCATACACAGGGATACAGTTGTCATCATGTGTATGCTCTGCACTTTTGCAAATCATATTCTTGCAATTTTCCGTATGTGTGTGCGAAAGAAGCTCTGTCCTGCCGCAGATTGCGTTGCCCGTTTCGTCAAAGCATGCATCGATGTGGTTGTGAAGAACAAGCTCTTTCATTCCGCAAATCGGATTCGTCGCCGTTTCGGTCACACAGAGCAGTTCTTCTGTCCCTTTATCGCACTCGTCTGTGTGTTCATGATTTGCCATTTCAACATAGCAGGCTTCCGAGTGAACATGTTCTTCCGCTTCGGCAAGTGTACAAATCAGATCGCCTTGTTCGTTGAAGCACAATGCCTCGTGGCTATGAATGAAAAAGTCCGCCATGCCGCAGATTAAAATTCCATCATCTGAATAGCAAGCTTCTTCATGCTTGTGTAGTTCTTCGCCACAGGCAAACACCTGTTCCGCAGACGTCTTATAGCAAGTTTCATCGTGCACATGTTCCTCCATGCCGCACATAGGTCCTTCGTTGTGAAGTGTGATTGCCGGCAATATCAGTGCATATGTTGTACAAAACACAACACAAACTGCCAGTGCTGTCACGATTCTGTGCCAGCGCTTCTTTTTTAAACCTTGTTGGGTGTAGCCCAATGCTTTTTCTTTGATGCCGGGTTTCATATGCTCACCTCATTTCATGATACTTTCCCCATCGTCGGAAGTGGCCAGATTCTAAAAATAATTTTTCCGACAATTTGTTCTTCCGAAACACAGCCGATAGCTGTGTTTCGAGAGTCTATCGATGTTTTTCTGTGGTCTCCGATAAAGAAATATCGGCTTTCGGGCACTTGGTACGGAAATTCTATATTGCAATCTCCGTATGCTTTTTCCTCAATATACGGTTCTTCTATCAAATACCCGTCAACATAAACATTTCCTTTTTGATCTATATTGACCCACTGTCCGGGACCTGCAATAAACCGTTTCACGAGCAATTTATTGCCGACATAAAAGCTGACCAGATCACCGGATTCAAAATCCGAGCCTTTAACGCAAACAACAATCTCCCCTTCATTCAGTGTGGGCGTCATACTGCTTCCGTATATTTGCAAAACAGGCAAGAAAACCGTTGCCGCCAAAACAGCACATGCCGCCGATATAATCAGCGCATAAAACGTGCTTCGAAGCGTGCGGTTATATCGCCGTTTGTATTTTTCATATTTGAGTTCGTTTTTCAGTTGTTCAAGTGTGGGCTTATTTTCGCGTTTCTTCTTCGTTTCCAACTGTGTCACTTCCCGATGGTGCATCTGCCATGCGACGCACGTTTTCCAAATACTCTTTTGCCGCAGCATCTGCTTGTTCAAAAATCCTGTGAAGTCCCAAAGCCGCTTCTGCAATAGAACCGGCACGATCTATTAAAATTTTCCTGTTTGTCAGTTCACTTTCGGCCGCATCCAGTGCTTTTAGCAAACGCTCATTTTCTTCCATTTGCTCAATCAAAAGCTCCAAAAGCTCTTTTCGGCTCAGGTGCCGTAATTCTTTGTCCGTCACGGTATACCTCACTAATATTTATGTATTCTCTTTTTATTATAAGACATTGTCTCTTTTTTCGCAAGCTTCTTTTTGTTTTCTTTATGTTAATATCCAAGTTTTTTGTTTTTCGGATTACAATTATCACACAAAAGCCTTCTGTCCTTGCTTGCATAGTGCCACTTCTGTATAGTCATCATCTATGTGTATAATCGTCTTTTCAATCATACGATGGGGGTAAAAAAATGCCGCAGACTGCATTTGCAATCTGCGGCATTTTTTAAATTAGTCCATATTCAGAGCTTCATTCAAGTTTGTCCAGTTTTCGATGCCCTTGGAACCTCCATCACGACGTACATATTCGTGAGAGTAGGTAGCTTCTAAGAACTGGTAGAATGCCCAATGGGATTCATCGAGGTCTGTCCACTGCTTGAGCTGTGCCAGCGTATCGATATCCTTTGCATCCAGGACTCCGGCTTCGTCGGTATCACGTCCCAGGACGCGGTTGATAATGGTAACAGCTTCTGCACGGGTGATGTTGTTCTGCGGACGGAAGGTGCCGTCTTCGTAGCCAACAATCCAGCCGAATGCGTATGCATTATCAATATAGGTCTTTGCCCAGTGACCCTGTACGTCGGCAAAGCCGGAATCGGGTGCATTGGTCAGATTATCGAAGCGGCAAGCGATTGCTGCAAATTCTGCTCTGGTAATCGGATCATGCGGACGGAAGGTACCATCTTCATAACCGACGATGATGCCCAGCTTCACAAGCGTACCGATCTGTACGGCAGACCAGCTGTCGGCGGCAACGTCACTCAGCATGGAAACGTCAGTGCTGTAGTAGCTCTGCTTTGCACTTTCGGTCAACAAGCGGTAGAAGATAACGGCAACTTCTTCACGGGTAATGTTGCGGTTCGGCTGCATGGTGCTATCCGGATAACCCAGGATATAGCGGCCGTGCTGTTCCTTGTTCAGAACAGGGTCAACAGGCTTGTAGGAGCCGCCACCGCCACCGGGAGTCTTAGTAACCTTAACGGTTGTGGTGTCGGACAGAACACCGAAGTATTCTGCGGTCAGCTCTGTTGTACCAGCCTTCTTCGCAGTTACCGTGTCGTCGGAGATTGTTGCAATCTTCGTGTCTTCCATAGTCAGATCAAGATCTTCACTATCGGTTACATCCACAACAGCGGTTTCTGCATTTTCGTAATCCGTGCTTGCATAGTAGGTCACTTCAACCTTAACATCCTTCGTGTCGCCCTTCTTCAGGGAAATTGTGTCGGGTGTCATGTCGATTGTAGCCTTGGGAATGGTGATTGCATTTGCATTCACGGGGTTCGGGGTAACTTCCACGGTTTCAAGTGCTGCATTGCAGATTGCGCCTGCCTCTGCATCATAAGAAACGATAAAGCCATCCAGAACGGTTTCCACAAGTACATCATCTGCTACGGCAAAGCGAACAGTGAAGAGTGCGCCGTCAGCCGTGATATCGGTGGTGGAAGCACCAACGATGGTCAGCGGATTTGCGTTCATGTCTTCGCTCAGGGTGATGCCGCCGGTGTACAGATCTTTCTGTACGCTGACAGGTGTTACAACATCTTTGTTATAACCCATGTTCATCGTGAAGGAAGCGATACCGGTGTTGTCCTTCACGGACAAGGTGACATCAACGAATCTATCGCCGTAGGTTTCGGATTCCTTATTGGTATCCAGGACATAAACAGCATCCAATGCGAAGGAAGGCTGTTTTTCGGGAGTAGCTTCATTTACCTTAACGGTAACATCAGCTTCCACGGTTTCGCCATTTTCGGTGTAGGTTGCCTTGTAAGCATTTTCAGAGCCCTCAAGAAGCGGCGTTGTGGGATCAGCCCATACCCAGCCTTCGGGAAGAGGAGCATCTTCCAAGGTGAGACCGTCTTCGTAATCCACTTCGATGGATTTCGGTGCCTTCACAATGGTGAGCGTTGCATCGTCGGTCAGACCTGCGTATTCACCCGTGATAGTCACAACAACCTTGTCTGCAACTTCACCGGTTACGGTAACAACACCGTTTTCGATGGATACGATACCTTCGGGAACTGCAGTGTATTTTACAACTGCGTTGTTCACAACATCTGCACCGTTAGCAACGGTGGTCAGGTTAGAAGTACCGTTGGAGAGAATCAAAGCAGAATCT
>JAFPCL010000054.1 GCA_017390225.1 Clostridia bacterium | reverse complement strand
TGGCATCAAGTAAAGAGAAATCCGCAAAAAATGCGGATTTCTACCAAAAACAATATTTTTTAGATAAATAATTGTTTTATAAAGCGAATAAATGCTTTATTTCTGCCATGAAACGGTCCGTGCCTTTTTTTACATCCCCTTCTTTTTTTATTCTTTTTTCATCTCTTTTTGTGCCGTTTCCCTTTGTTCCGGTTCTTCCTGCGGCACTTCTTTGACGGCATGGGGAAGAACCTCGCCGTTTTCATCGGGTTCGTCAACAAAATAGCGCATGCGTATCACCTCTATTTCAGTATACGCAAAACCTACCTTGTTTAATCACCATTTTCCTCGTCATCTTTAATCATATATTTTTCCATAACGGAAAAAGCATTGATATCCCACATAAAATGAGGCAAGGAGAACATAAATAAGAAAATCAGAACCGTGGTGAGCGTGCCGAAAGCGGAAAATGCGTATACGGAGGACAGCATCCCGATGCCGATGGCAATCGCACTTCCTACGACAAATACCGCCAGATTCTGCGGAAGCTTGATGAGAAACAGTAGGAACGCATTTTTATAGATCTTTTTAAGCGGCATATCAAAGGAAACCACAATCATATTGATAAAGGGTTGCATCATGGCGGCAATGGCAAGGCAGAAAATCAGCACCCATTTGCCGATTGTGAACACAAAGCTCTGTCCGTTGACACTATAGAATAAAATCCCGAACAGGCAGATGGCAAGCACCAACATATTCACGATATACACAAGCATGCCTTGCTTAAAATTCTCTTTCCATTTTTCACGGAAATCGCTCCATACCCAGGAATTTTTTTCCCGGGCATAATTTCTCAAAATATAGTTCATGCCCATGGAAGCAGGCCCCGAGCCTGTGAATACCGTGAGGGTGAGGGCAAAGCTGATGATAGACAGCCATGCACCGGCAGGCACTGCTTCTTCTTTCTGATACATAAAGCAGATCAAATAAAATCCAATCAGCCAGTTCACGGCAAATGCCGGAATAGAGAATAAAATATAGCACATATTGGCGGAAACGATATTCCAGAATTTACGCTTCCACAAGATAAAAAACCGTGTGATGCCCGGCTTTCTCGGCTCGTCCTTGGGCACGCCCGGGCCTTCGGCTTCATAATTGGGCTGAAACAATGACATCTTCTACACTCCTATTCTAAAAAGCCTTTGCCGACGATTTCGCTGGTTTTTGCAATCATCATAAAGGCATCCGGTTCTGTTTTTCGGATGAAATCCCGAAGCTTGGAGGCTTTCGGGCGGCGCATCGCCGTTAAAATCACCGTTTTTTCTTCGTGGGTGTAGGCACCCTCTGCTTTATATATCGTTGCGCCGCAGTCTAAATCTTCGGTAATATATTTGACAATGGGTTTGGGATTGCGGCACACCACCGTGAAATATTTACTGGTGCGGATGCTTTCAATCACATCATCAATCACCAGAGATTTTGCCAAAAGTCCAACCATAGAATACAGCCCCGTTTCCACACCGTACACAAAGAACGCAGAAACAGCAATCAGGCTGTCGGCAAAAAGAAGTGCCGTTCCAATGGGTACTTTTGAATATTTCTGCAACAAAAGTGCCACCACATCGGTGCCGCCGGAGCAGGCATCATAGTGAAACAGCACAGCAGATGCCACCGCCGGCAATGCAATCGCAAACACAAGCTCCAGCATGGGCTCTTGTGTTAAAGGCGCATCCATGGGAAACAGCTTTTCCATCACGGAAATTGCCACCGTAAACAGAACTGTGGCATACACAGAACGTGTGGCAAAATTCTTTCCCAAAAACACAATGCCTACAATCAAAAGCAAAATATTGATAACCAAATTCAAGGTTGCGGCAGATAGCGGCATGATTTTAGCTAAAACAACCGCAAGACCCGAAACACCACCAAAAGAGAAGCCGTTGGGAAAGCGGAACACATAAACGCCCACTGCCAAAAGAATCGATGCAAGCGTTATACTCCAAAATTTTTTCATTCGGTGTCTCCCAATAAGCTTTCGATATCTGCGCCGTAGACTTTCACCATTTCTTCCGGTGCACCTGCACCCACATGGGTTTTGGCAATTTTACCTTCCTTGTCAATAATTACAGTATAGGGAATGCCGTCGGTGGGGTAGAGATTTGCAACTGTCCCATCGGCATCTACGGCAATGGGGAAAGAAAATCCGTTTTCCTCAGCAAAGCTTTGCACCGTCTGCATATCTTCTCCGAGATTCACACAGAGAATGGTCAAATCATCCCCGTATTTTTTCGAAAGCTCCGAAAATGCAGGCATTTCACGCACACAAGGCGCACACCAGGTTGCCCAGAAATTAAGAAGCACCACCGTGCCGCGCTTTTGGGTGAGCGTGAAGCTATCGCCCGAAATGGTTGTGAGCGTGAAGTTCGGCGCAGTGTTCTCCTCTTTAGCTTCCGTTTCGGTTTTTTCCTGTGCGTCTACAATCGCTTCCAGTTCTTCGGGATTTGCAGGGGTAGACGTCGGCTTTTTTTCGCCGCATCCGACCAGAAGTCCCAGGATAACCACCAAAATCAACAGTTTTTTCATTTTTTATCATCCTTTCTTTTTACAAAAGGGTTCTTTCTTCGAATTGCATTTACAGGACAGTGGCGAATACAATCGCCACAAGCGATACATTCATGATCGCCGGGCAAATGAATATCCTCCTTGCACACAGCCCTGCATTTCCCACATGCAGTGCACACGGTTTGATCCGTGACCACCCCAAACAGGGAATATCGGTTAAATAGGGCATATAGCGCACCCAAGGGGCATAAAAATCGGCAGAATATGCGGTAGATGAACACCGCTCCGATAACAATAACTGCAAGAATTCCAAGCTTCACCCCAAACAGCACACCGGTTTGCTCTGCAAACGACCCACCGCCGACAGCAAAGCTGAGCCCACCTTCCATCGTGCCCACAGGGCACAAATATTTACAAAAGCTTGGCACTGACACGCCGTTTTTAATCGACAGCACAAGCGGCAATAAAATCACGAGCCCTGCTAAAACCACATACTTGACTTTACTCAGTGCTTTTGTAACACGGCTTTTTTTCAGCTTGGGTGAAGGAATTTTATGAAGAAGCTCCTGCAACAACCCGAAAGGACATAAATATCCGCATACCATCCGCCCTAAAAACACACCGAACAGCAAAAGCGAACCGAGCACATAAAAAAGCATCCCGGGAGATTTGGAAGAAATGGCATTTTGCAGTGATCCAATGGGGCATGCACCAACTGCACCGGGGCAAGAATAGCAATGCAGACCGGGCACACAAACGCCTTTGCCATCGCCTTTATAGATGGTTCGTTCTTTAAAGCCTTCCAGGTTGGCATTATAAAGTGCCGCACAAAAAAGCTGAATAAATCTCCGTTTTAAGTTATGTTTACCCAATACCGATACACTCCAAACATATATATTTTGCCTTTTGGAGTGTGGCTGTATAGCCACCTTCGGCAATACCATACGTCAAAAAGACAACACCCAGTAATAACAGAACAAAAAACACCACTGTTTTTCGTTTTTTCATTTGACTCCTGCCTTTCCTTTTTATTCACGACTCTATTATACCGCTTTTATAAAAAAAAGCAAGAGAAAACATGCGTTATTTACATTGTGTTTATAATAGCAAGCGGAGGCTGCCAAAATCCGACAGCCTCCGGCTTTTATTTTCAGTCTTTTTTCTCCAGACGCTCCTGATCGCGCTGGCGAATTTCCACACGGCGGACTTTACCGCTGAAGGTACGCGGCAGGGAATCCACGAATTCAATAATACGAGGATATTTATAAGGTGCCGTGTTCTTCTTGACATAGTCTTGCAGTTCTTTCACCAAAGCATCCGACGGCGTCCATTCAGGGCGCAAAACGACCGTTGCTTTAACGATATGCCCACGCACCGGATCGGGCACACCCGTGACCGCTGTTTCTAAAACAGCCGGATGCTCCAAAAGCACGCTTTCGATTTCAAAAGGTCCGATTCTGTAACCGGAGGACTTGATGACGTCATCATTTCTGCCGACATAGTGAATCAAGCCACGTTCATCGGTGTATGCCGTGTCGCCGGTGTGATAAAAACCGTCATGCCATGCCTTTTGGGTGTCCTCTAAACTCTCATTGTAGTTATAGAACAAACCGCGAGGACGGTCGCCATCGAAATAACCGCGAATACAGATTTCACCCGTGACACCTGCGGCGCAGGGTTCTCCGTCTTCGTCTAAAAGGCAAATATCGTAGCCGGGCACAGGCTTACCGATAGCGCCGGGCACAGGCTCGTCGAAGGGATAAAGGGTTGCAATACAGACCGAAGTTTCGCTTTGACCGAAGCCTTCATAAATCGAAAGACCGGTGGCTTCTTTCCATGTGTTGTAAATATCGGCATTGAGGGCCTCACCTGCGGTACAGCAATGCACGATAGAAGACAAATCATACTTCTTCACATCGCATTGAAGCATCATGCGGTACATTGTGGGCGGCACACAAAAAGTCGTAATCTTATATTTATCCAACATACGCAAAATATTTTCGCCGCTGAATTTTTCAAAATCATAGACAAAATGCGCCGTTTCGCCCATCCACTGTCCGTAGAATTTGCCCCACATGGATTTCATCCAGCCGGTATCGGAAACGGTGAAATGGAGTCCCCCATCCACCACACGATGCCAGAAAATGCCCGTGCCGATATGACCTAAGGGATAGGTGTGGTCATGCAAAATCATTTTAGGATAGCCTGTCGTGCCCGAAGAAAAGGCAATAAACATCATATCCGTTGCCTTCGTTGCCGCTTCTCCCGTGGGACGCACCCACACGTCAGACGCTTCTTCAATGCCTTTTTCGATATCCAGCCAGCCGGGTACGTTTTTATGCTTTGTCACCAGCTTTAAACGAATGGTTTCATACTGTCCTTCGCCTTCATCAAAGCGTTCGGTACAATCGTTGTCACCCGTAATGATGGCAACGCTCATCCCTGCTCGATTACAACGATACACATAATCCTTCACCATCAGCTGATGGGTTGCCTGCACGGCAACGGCACCGATTTTGTGAAGTGCCAGCATGATGAACCAAAACCAGTAGCTACGCTTTAAAACCAACAGCACACGGTCGCCCTTTTTCACGCCCAGTGAAGTCAAATAATTGGCGGCCTTGTTGGAATAGCGCATCACATCGCTGAAAGTAAATCTTTTTTCCTGCTCATCATCGGAAACATAGACAAGCGCAAGCTTGTCCGGCTTTTCCGTTCCGAGCACATCCATAACATCATAGGCAAAGTTGAAATCTTCGGGCCAGGTGATTTTAAAATTTTCTTGCATATCTGCAAGGGAAGAAAAGCTGTCCCTGTGTCTGCCTATAAATTTCTCATAAATCGGCATCCGACCGACCTCCTGTTATTTAATGACCATTGCTAAGAACTGCATCGGTTCATCGCCGATAGCACGCATGGCGTGGGGGTGATTGGAATCGAAATAAACACTGTCGCCCTTTTCCAAAACATACTTTCTGTCGTCAATGTAAAATTCCATGGCACCCTTTAAGATATAGTTGAATTCCTGACCGTCGTGGCTGTTGAGCTCCGGCGTTTTATCCGAGGGAGCAACCGTCACCAAAAACGGTTCTAAATTCTTTTTGGAAAAGGTAAATGCCAGATGCTTATACTGATAAGCTTCGTTTCTCTTCACATCGTAGCCTTCACCGTTTCTGACAACGGTGCAGACGGAAAGCTTGGGAGAATCGCCGCTCATCAGATCCATCACATCAATGCCGAAAATTTTGGCGGCATTGTATAAAAAGCTGATGGAACAGTCTTTTTCACCTTTTTCAAAAGCCAAATATTCTTGAACGGACACGCCTGTTTTTTCTGCCATGGTTTCCACGGAGATTTCAGCAATCTCACGCATGACCATGAGGCGCATACCGATTTCTTTAATCTGATCTGTCAAGGAAGCCGCCTCCTTTTATTCTGCGTAGGTGTAGCCGATTTCCACAGCCTTGATGTTCTTGTCCAGAAGGGCTTGCTTCTTTGCAGAAACAACCTTGCCCATGGCACGAGGAACATTTTCAAAGGGAATAACGTTTGCTTCTTTGATGACCTTACCCAGAATAATCATGTTGGCAAGACCGCCCATTTCATTGTCGGAAGCCAGCTGTGTTGCGGGAATGTAGAACACATTCACATCGGTGCGAGTGACTTTTCTGGAAATCAAAGAGCTGTCCACGAAGATATAGCCGCCGGGCTTCACTTCGCTTTCGTATTTATCCAAAGAGGGACCGTTCATGGCAACCAGCACGGTGGGCTTGGAAACGATGGGAGAACCGATGGGTTCATCGGAAATCGTGATACTGCAGTTTGCCGTACCGCCACGCATTTCCGGGCCGTAGGAGGGAAGCCAGCTAACCTGCTTATCCTCTAACAGTGCTTCATAAGCTAAAAATTTACCGGCAAACAAAATACCTTGTCCGCCAAAGCCTGCGATTAAAATCTCATGCATCTTATTCGCCCTCCTTGTCTGCATATTTATCCTTGTAAACACCCAACGGATAGTAGGGAATCATCGCCTCATCGACCCACTGAAGGGCACGTTCGGGCGTCATACCCCAGTTGGTGGGGCAGGTGGATAAAACTTCAATCAAAGAGAAGCCTTTGCCTTCAATCTGATTCTTGAAGCCCTTCATAATTGCCTTTTTGGCATTTTTGATATTCTTTACATTGTTGACGGCAACACGTTCCAAATAGCCGGCGCCATCCACGTTGGACAGAAGCTCGCAAACGCGCAGGGGATAGCCGACCTTTTCAACATCTCTGCCGTAGGGAGAAGTCTGGGTAACCTGACCGGGCAAAGAAGTGGGTGCCATCTGACCGCCGGTCATACCGTAAATGGCATTGTTAACGAAAATAACGGTGATGTTTTCACCACGTGCGGCGGAGTGCACGGTTTCTGCCGTACCGATAGCGGCAAGGTCACCGTCGCCCTGGTAGGTGAATACCACATGATCGGGCAGAGCGCGCTTTACACCTGTTGCTACAGCCGGTGCACGACCGTGTGCCGCCTGAATCATATCACAGTTAAAATAGTTATAGGCAAAAACGGAGCATCCGACAGGAGCAACACCGATGGTCTTGCCCGTAACGCCCAATTCTTCCAGACATTCTGCCACTAAGCGATGGATAATACCATGGGTGCAACCGGGGCAATAGTGCAGCTGTGCATCCGTCAATGCTTTGGGTTTTTCAAAAACGATACTCATTAGTTGTTTCCTCCCATCTTATCGGCTTCTTCAATCTTTGCCAACACTTCTTCGGGACTCGGGATAATGCCGCCGACACGGTTTGCCAGAAGCACCGGTTTCTTGCAGCGAATAGCGAGCTCGACATCTTCAATCATCTGACCCATGGAAAGCTCAACGGATACAAATGCTTTAACTTTATCTGCAGCAGCCAAAAGCGGCTTTTTGGGGAAGGGCCACAGGGTGATGGGACGAATCATGCCGACCTTGATACCCTTGGCTCTTGCGGCCTGGATGGCATTGCGGGATACACGGGCGGCAACACCGAAAGCCACGATGCAGATTTCTGCATCTTCCATCATATATTCTTCGTAGCGAACTTCGTTTTCTTCAATTTCGCTGTACATTTTGTATCTTTCGATGTTCCACTCTTCCAGCTCCTTGGCTTCCAAGCACAGAGAGTTGATGATGTTGTGGGGACGTTTTCCGTCGGTGCCGTTGGCTGCCCAGGGCTTATCGAAAGTCTTGATTTCCTTGGTGTCCAGCACAACAGGCTCCATCATCTGACCCATAGTACCGTCAGCCAAAATCATGGAAGTCATGCGATACTTATCTGCCAGCTCAAAGCCGGTAATGGTCATATCCACCATTTCCTGCACGGAAGCGGGGGCTAAAACCAGCATACGGAAGTCACCGTGACCTGCACTCTTGGTTGCCTGGAAATAGTCGGACTGGGAGGGCTGAATACCACCAAGACCGGGGCCACCGCGCTGTACGTTGACGACCAGTGCCGGAAGGTTGCAACCGGCAAGATAGGACAGACCTTCGCTCTTCAGTGCAATACCGGGGCTGGAGCTGGAGGTCATAACACGCTTGCCTGTAGAGGCAACGCCGATAACCATATTGATAGCGGCAATTTCACTTTCCGCCTGTAAAAACACACCGTCAATCTGAGGCATACGTTTTGCCATGTAAGCGGCAACTTCCGTCTGCGGTGTGATGGGGTAACCCAAATAATGACGGCATCCTGCCATGATAGCAGCTTCTGCCAATGCCTCGTTTCCTTTCATCAGGACCTTTTCTGCCATAATGCTTCCTTCCTTTCTTACTTTTCCACCGTAATGACACAATCGGGGCACATGGTTGCGCAAAATGCACATCCAATGCAGGCTTCCTGATTGGTGATTTCCGCCGGATGATAGCCTTTTTCATTGAGACCGCCGGATAGCTCGATCAGCTTTTTGGGACATGCAACAACGCACAGTCCGCATCCTTTACATATGTTGGTTTGAAATGTTACTTTTGCCATCATGCTTCATCCTTTCTGTTTATGCTTCTGTGCCCGGACGCCAGCTTTGCAGCGTGAGGGGAAAGAAGCTTGTCGGTTTATCCTTCACCGCGTCCAGAAGATCTTTCCGAACCGTGGTAAATCGAAGTGGGAGCCCGGTGATTCGGGCGACCTCCTCGCCGTAGGGCAGGGAGGACAAAATATCTTCCGCCGTCGTTTGTGTGCCTAAATTGGAATTGTTGACAATTCCCGTAAAACGAATACCGGCGGCGGCTTCAATTTCGCGGGCAACGGCCAACACCTCTTCAGGCGTGCGCGTGAGCGGACGGAAACGGTTGACCACAAGAAGCATTTCAAAATCGCCTTCTTTCAAGATAGACGGCGCATATCTTCCCAGTGCCAGTGCGCCGCGATCGTCGCCCCCCACATCCAAAACGGCGTGGGTGCTTTTATCGTCGATGACCGCATAGGCTTCTGCCGGAAGTGCCGGCACATCCACATTGGTGTTGGCATAAGAGGAGGCAATCAAACGAACGCCTGCTTGTTCCAGCACATCCGCACTGTCTTTGGTGCGAAAATAGGGATTAACGATATCTAAATCGCAAACCGCCACTTTTTCCGCATGTTGCTTTAAATGCAGTGCATAATTCACCGCAATATTCGTTTTTCCGCTACCGTAATGTCCGGCAAAAATCGTGATGCGCGTGGCTTCCATTTGCTTACTCCTTCTTAATTTTAAAATTACTTCTCCAAATACCTATTTTAATTTACTTTTCTTTTATTGTCAAGTGTTTTTTCTCTTTTCGTAATTTTATATATAAATATGTACGTGATTTTTTGCATATTTCGTATTTTTCCCGAAAGGAAGCCACTTGACAGCACCAAAAATTCATATTATAATAGTAATACTTTACTTTTGGGAGGTATATCATCTATGAAACTTGCTTTTTCCACATTGGGCTGTCCCGATTTTGAATGGACTGACATATATACCATGGCAAAAGACCTTGGCTTTTCCGGTATAGAACTACGCGGATTGGGCGATGAATTTTTCTCTGTTCGTTCCAAGCCCTTCCATGAAGAATATATCGACGCCACCATTCAGAATTTACGTCGTATGCATCTGGAAATCCCCTGCCTATCCTCCGGTTGCTGCCTGAAAGATGTGGATCAGCAAGAAGAAACCTTCAATGACTTGATGGACTATATTCACCTGGCTTCTCGTTTGGGATCTTCTTTCATCCGTGTCTTGGCAGACCGCACGGCAGGTCCCGAAGGCGATGTGGTGGATGACAGCCAAATTCTTGCCTTTTTAAATCGACTGATTCCCTATGCGGAAGAAAAGAAGGTCACCCTTTTGGTGGAAACCAACGGCGTATATGCCGACACGGCACGTCTTGCCGCTCTTTTAAATCAAGTGGAAAGCGACTATATCGGTGCGCTGTGGGATATGCACCATCCGCACCGCTATTTTGGAGAAAAGCCCCAGACCACCGTGCAGAACCTGGGTGCATATATTAAATACTGCCACATCAAGGATTCCGTTATGGAAAACGGCGAGGTCGTATATCGCATGATGGGTGAAGGGGATTTGCCCGTGGATGAAATTTTCCTTGCCCTGCGTTCTATCAACTACGAAGGCTATGTTTCCTTGGAATGGCTCAAATCCTATATGCCGTCTTTATATTCTGCCGGCGTTGTATTCCCGCACTTTGCTAACTTTATGGGCAGATTTTTGGGCGATTCCGCGCCTATCCGTCTGCAGAAAGACCGCCGTGGTGCAGGCGAATACGTCTGGCCGAAGGAGCATTTGATTGACCTGACCTTCCCGCAGGTATTGGATCGCATGGTCGAAGAATTCCCCGATCAGTATTGCTTCCGCTACACCACCCACGATTACACCCGTACCTACGCCGAATTCCGTGACGATGTGGACACCTTTGCCCGTTCTCTGATTGCATTGGGCGTTCGTCCCGGTGACCATGTTGCCATCTGGGCAACCAACGTGCCCCAATGGTACTTGACCTTCTGGGCAACGGTTAAGATTGGTGCCGTTTTGGTCACCGTCAACACTGCCTATAAGATTCATGAAATTGAATATCTGCTCCGCCAGTCCGACACCCACACACTGGTGATGACGGATACCTATAAAGATACAGACTACAACGAGATTATCCGTGAGCTTTGCCCCGAGCTTTTAACGCTTCCCAAAGGCAGACCCTTGCACTGTGCACGCCTTCCGTTCCTGCGCAATGTCATCACCTGCGAAAGCTCCCAACCCGGATGCTGGAGCTGGGACGAAGCGCTTGAACTTGCAAATCAGGTTCCCGTAGAAGAAGTGTATCGCAGAGCCGCCGCTATTCACAAGGACGACGTCTGCAATATGCAGTACACCTCCGGCACCACCGGCTTCCCCAAAGGCGTTATGCTCACCCACTACAATGTTGTCAACAACGGTAAAGCCATCGGCGACTGCATGGATTTGTCCACTGCCGACCGTATGATGATTCAAGTTCCCATGTTCCACTGCTTTGGTATGGTGCTTGCCATGACAGCATCCATGACCCACGGTGTCACCATGTCGCCCATTCCGGCATTTTCTCCCTCCAAAGGGCTTGCTTGTATCACCAAAGAAAAAATCACCGCATTCCACGGCGTGCCCACCATGTTTATTGCTATGCTCGGGCATCCCGACTTTGACAAGACCGATTTCTCCCATATCCGCACCGGGATTATGGCAGGCAGCCCTTGCCCCATTAAGGTCATGGAAGAAGTCATTTCGAAAATGAATATGTCGGAGATTTGCATTACGTACGGACAGACCGAAGCTTCTCCTGCTACCACCATGTCGAAGACTACCGACACCATCGAAGACCGTGTAAACACCGTCGGTGGTCCCATCTTCGGTGTGGAATGTAAAATCGTTGACCCTGAAACCGGCGAAGAGCTGGGGGACAACATGGACGGCGAATTCTGCGCTCGCGGCTACAATATCATGAAGGGCTACTACAAGATGCCCGAAGCCACCGCCGCCGCCATCGACAGCGAAGGCTGGCTCCACAGTGGTGACCTCGCACGACGCCTGCCCAACGGTTATTTCAAGATTACAGGACGTATTAAAGACATGATTATCCGCGGCGGTGAAAACATCTACCCCAAGGAAATCGAAGATTTCATCTACACCCATCCGAAAGTCTCCGACGTTCAGGTCATTGGCGTTCCCAGTAAAGACTACGGTGAAGAGATTATGGCTTGCGTAATTTTAAAGCCCGATGTAGAGTGCACGGAAGAAGAAATCAAAGATTACGTCCGTACCCACATGGCAAAGCACAAAACGCCCAGCTATGTATCTTTCGTTGATAGCTTCCCCATGAATGCCGCCGGTAAAATCTTAAAATACAAAATGCGTGAGCAAGCCGTTGAGGACTTAAAGCTCAAGGATGCAGCAAGCATCGTAACTGCATAAAAAATACAACGGAGCTGTAGCAAAAACAAAATTGCTACAGCTCCATAATCATGCATAATCAACAAATATTTGTAGGGAACGACCTGCGTTGTCGTTCCGCTTTTTGTGTAATAGGCAATTTTTCTACATTTCCTTTTAGAAAGGTTTTTTAAATGATTTACCACCCGTTTCCACCTTTATATGATGAAAACTCAAAAATTTTAATTTTAGGCAGCTTTCCATCCGTAAAATCTCGTGAGCAAATGTTCTTCTACGGACATCCGCAAAATCGTTTTTGGAAGGTGCTTGGCGGCGTGTTCCATGAAAACGTGCCGCAAACCATCGAAGAAAAGAGAATCTTTCTCCTTTCGCACCGCATTGCACTTTGGGATGTCATTGCCTCATGTGAGATTGAAGGAAGCAGTGACAGTACCATACGGAATGTCGTGCCCAACGATTTATTGCCCATTATGCAAAGTGCGGATATAAAACAGATTTTTGTCAACGGCAAAACAGCTGAAAAGTATTATATAAAATACACTCAGCCCACAACAACTCGCAACTGCATTTGCCTTCCGTCCACCAGTCCTGCCAACGCCGCATGGTCTTTAGAAAAGTTAGTCGAAACATGGAAAACCATTCTTTCCTATCTGACGTGATTACTCTTCCTTTTTCCCGTGTATCGGCGGTACATCCTTTTTTTCTTCTATATATCTTTGTGCCTGTGTGGAAAAAAGCAAATGATATTTTCCTTTTTTCTCCATCAATTCTCTATGTGTTCCCGTTTCAACCACCATTCCGTTTTCCAAAACTACGATCTGGCTGGCAATCGTTGCACTGGACAGACGATGCGAAACAAAAATACTGGTTTTATCTGCACGAAGGCTGTCAAATTGATTAAAGATTTCTTGCTCTGCCAAAGGATCTAAAGATGCCGTCGGTTCATCCAATATCAAAATGTCTGCATCGGCATAAAAGGCACGGGCGATGGCGATTTTTTGCCATTGACCGATAGAAAGCTCTTTTCCGTTTTGTTCAAAAATGCGCATCAGCGGCGTATGCTCTTTCTCGGAAAGTCGGCCGACAAAATCTTCCGCATTGGATCTTACAAGACTTTCTCTGATTCTTTCGTCAACGACTTTCTTATGAATTGCCCCAAAGGAAACATTTTCACGCACGGTAAATGCATATTTCCCAAAATCTTGAAATACAATACCAAACAATGCATATAAAGACGAAACGTCATAATCTTTTAAATCCACGCCATCCAACAAAATCTTTCCCTCTGTGGGGTCATATAGCCGTGTTAAAAGTTTAATAAGTGTGGTCTTTCCGGCGCCGTTGAGCCCAACGAGCACTACCGTTTCTCCCGGTGCAAATTTCAAATTGATGTTTTTCAGCACATATTTATCCGCCCCCGGATACTTAAAAGAAACATTTTGAAATTCAATCGTATGCGAACAGTTTGTCTTTGCCTTTTCGGGCATTTGCGCACGGCATACAACCGTCGGTTCTGTTTTCATAAATTCAATCAGATTATCCACAAACAATGTTCCTTCATAAATATTGGCTGAAATACTGATAATCTGGCTGACACAAGCACTGATAGAAACAATCGCACCGGTATACAGTGCATAATCGCCAATCAGAAACTTTCCGCTCATCACATAATACACAATGAGTGCATACAGGAAAAAGTTTGTTATATTAGACACAACCGCTATGCCGGAAAACCAAAGACTTTCCTCCACAATCAGCTTCTTAATTCCCGAAAAATATTTTTCAAACACATTTTGATATTTGTCTATAAACGTGTCTGTCAAATCAAATATCCGCACTTCTTTTGCCAAATCTTTATCCACCGTCAGATTGACATAGTAATTCATTTGACGTCGATCTTTCGAACGATGGCGCACATAGCGGAAATTTTTTCTTCGATAGATAAAATTGATTACGGCAGAAGGCACGGAAATTACAATAATGACAAACACCATCCACCATAATTCCGGCACTGTCAAAAGAACAACCACAAAGCCGACAAACTCAATCATCGCACTGATCACATTAAAAGTTGCCGTCAATATATTCAGAGGCCGCATGGATGCTTCTCTGTTTGCATTTTCGAGTTTTTCATAAAAAGCCGGCAAATCAAAGGAGGCAAGATCAATCTCTTTGGTTTTTTCCATGATTTGCACCTTTACTTGTCTTGCCACTTTTCTCCGGCAACACGCGTTACGCCGTCACGCACCGATACCATTAAACTGCTGAAAATCTGATAAAGAAAAAATAAGCCCAACAGAAAAACAACACCGGAGCTCCAAAAAGCGGACATGGCAAAAGAGCCGCCTGCAATTTCCCCTTGCAATTCATTTAAAATATGTTTTGAAATCAATGCACCCAAGACAGGCAAAACACCCTTGAGAAGTGCAAACAAAAACAGCAAGATCAAAATCCACGGACCGGATTTCCATACTAACATGAAAATGTAACCATAACGGTAAAAGAAACCGCCCAAAAGCTCTTTTAGATAGCGAGGCACATCATTTATGCCCTCCGGCTTTTTGACTTTTTCGTATTCGAAATCACGAGGCGGACCAAATCTCGGGCCCATAGGCACAAACCTTCTTTCTTAAAATTTAAAAAGTCGCACAATTTCCTTTCGGAAACTGCGCGACTTTCTTATTTTTCAAATCAATTAGTTAGCAACGTTACCAACAGTCTTAGCTTTGATAACCAACGGAATCATGGTACCGATATTTTCGGTAGCCGTGCCGTTCCACATGTAAGCACGAACGTATGCAGCAGAACCGGTGGTGATGGAAGCTTGGATGGACTTCTCTGCAGTGCCTGCAGGAACAAGACCACATTCGGTAATGGTTGCTTTTAAGAAAGCACCATTTTCATCATACTGTGCGAAAACAACAACAGGATAGTAATCCTGTTCAACATTCTTCAGAACAGCAGAGGTGGTGTAACCGGTGATATTGCCGTCTTCGTCGGCAATCACTTCCAAGCCGGACAGAGCGATGGATTCAACAACGGTAAAGTCAACATCAATCTCGAAGGATTCGTTGATGCTACCGACACGAGCGCCAACAGGATCGAAACCATCTGCACGCATTTGTGCAACGATGGTCCCCCATGTCATAACTTCTGCAAAAGAGAAGCAAACAGAGGTCATTGCCATTACCAGAGCCAATAAAAGAACTACAAATTTTTTCATTGAGAAACCCTCCTATAAATTATGCCTTTTATATCATCCGATCCCTGTTTCTTTCGTCAGAAACATCGAATGATACATATTCCATTTGTTATTTTACCACATTTTCAGAAAAATGCAAGTGTTTTTTTAAAAAAAATCTAATAATTTTTAATTTTTTTGTGCAAAACTTCCGTACAAATGCCATTTTCTTCCATTTTTTAATATTCAGGCGGTATTGTAATGAGAAAATCGCCGTCTTCAATCAAAAAATCTTCCGAATTTTTTTGATCTTTTTCCATTTCACTGCGCACTTTATCAAAATCCGTGTTTTCAAATCCGGAACCGTTCAATCCGTATCGGATTTCCGTTTCCTCCCAATACCGCTCCCGTTTTTTCTTATCGGTATAGATAAAAAGAAGTACAACAAAACCGCATAAAAGAATTATGCCGATACATTTTAATCCTTTTCTGCATTTTTCCGTATAGAGAAAACTCGTCTTTGCTTGCGACTCCGAGCGCTTAATCACAAGATGATAAATATCTTTTCTGAGTCCGTGCGGAGCTGTTGGTTTTTCTTCCTCCGCCGATGCGTTTTCAGAGATATAAGCCGGTTTGTTCCGATAGTCCCGTGCAACATCTTCTATAATCCTACCCAATCGTTTTTCATGTTCTTCTTCGGAAAGGTTGCGTATATCGGCAGAAAAAAACCGACGAAACACGGTGATCGTGGCTTCCCACGCCGCCATGTCTTTTTTTAAAGAAGCAAATACATGGCTGTATACAAAATCCAGTTTTTCATCCAGCATCAACAGGTACTCTTCTTTTGGCTCTGTCATAAACGATTCCACACTTCCTTTGCATCTTTCCAATGTCGGATGGAAGCCGATGCCGCAAGCACCGTCTGATCCCACGGTTCGGAGGCGACTGCATCATATACGGCAACCGCTTTCATGCCCGCCAGCCCTGCGCCGATCAACGCCGGTCGGATATCTTCAAAAACCACACAGCTTTCGGGAGCAAGCCCCATGACATCGGCGCATGCCAAATACAAATCCGGCTTCTTTTTATCCGTGTTAAAATCCTGCGTGAAAAGAACATGATCAAAATAACGCCCAAGATCATATTTGTGCAAAAGACGGAAGCACGGCTCTTTCAGACAAGAAGTTGCCAGTGTCATTGCCACACCTTCGTCTTTCAAATATTGTAAAAAATCCAATACCCCTTCTTTAAGGCGAACTGCATGCTCATATTCATCCGCCGCCAAATCCCGCCACTGCCGCATCACGTCTTCTTCCGTCTGCCCTAAGTCATAATTTTCTATCACATATTTGGCAGACACGGGAAAAGTACTTGTTTTGAGCACCCATGCCAGCTCCTCGGAAGGCGGTATGTTGTTTTCTTGCATCCATATACGGTCAACCTCTTGCCAGACCCACATGGAGTCGGCAATGGTGCCGTCCATATCAAAGATTGCACCGTGCTTCATCAGAATTCATATACCTTTGTTTCGTCGATAGCCGTAAGCGGCGTGCCGCCCAGCTCTTCCACCCAGCCGCGAACAACCAAGGTTTGCCACGGACCCGAGCCTTCGGGGGCACCCGGAGGGGTGTTGCTCCAAAGCCAATCGGGCGCACAGAAAATAAAATACTTTGCACCTGTTGCCTGATAAACGGGGAAGTCACATCCGTTCTGCCCGTGATGTGCCATTTGCACAGCCGTGCATTTGATACGGTCGGGGAACTGTTCCAGCATAATCTGTCCGCCGCGCACACCTAAATCCCCCAAAAGGAGTAAGGAAAAATCGCCCTCCGTGAGCTTGGTGACCAGCGACATATTATTAAGTCCGCCCTCGGGAACAGATTCGTCGGCAGTATACAGAACATCGATGGTGCAGTTGCCCACTTTGTGGATGCTTCCTCTTTCGGGAATCTCCATGGGGAAGGGACATATTTTTTCCGCCGCCAAGAACAAATCATGATCTGCAATGAATATCAGTTCATGCTCTTCTGTCCATGCACGGCTGACAGGAGAGTACCAAACTTTATCCACCGTGATGCCCTGCGGCTCTTTGCACACTTCATGGAACACATGGATATGATCGGCGTGGGGATGGGTGAGAATCCAAAGATCAATATGATTGCCTTCTTCCGCAACAATACGACGAAATTCCTCCGTATCGCCGTCTCTGCCGCCATCGACGGCAATAACTGCATTTCCTGTGCGAATGATAAAACCCATCATCTGTGACAAGGTATGATTGGTCATATGATATATTTTCATTTTCTTCGTCCTTTCTTCTACAAAAATCTTTTTATATTTTCGCATAGTTTTGAAGACTCTTTTTTCAGTATAACATAACCGACGTTTTTTTTCAATGACTTTATGAAAAAAAACATCTTTGAATATAAAAAAATATAGGAAAAGACTTGACACATTTCCTATATTTATGTTATCATGACACAGGAGGTATCATCTCATGAGTTATGCAGATCAATTATTTGTTCAAAATTGTGAAGATATAATCAAGAGCGGATATTGGGATACCGACTTGGATGTCCGCCCCCGTTGGGCAGATACGGACGAGCCTGCTCACACCGTCAAAAAATTCGGTGTGGTCAATCGCTATGATTTGTCTCGGGAATTTCCGATTCAGACGCTTCGTTTCATCAACTTCCGTGCCGCCGTGGATGAAATTCTTTGGATATGGCAGAAAAAATCCAATAATGTGCACGACCTGGGCAGTCACATTTGGGATGCCTGGGCAGATGAAACCGGCTCAATCGGCAAAGCCTACGGTTACCAATTGGCACAAAAGCACAAGTACCGTGAAGGCGAAATGGATCAGGTGGATCGTGTTTTGTATGATTTGAAGCACAATCCCGCCAGCCGCCGAATCATCACCAATATTTATAATCATGCCGACCTGCATGAAATGCATCTGTACCCTTGTGCATATAGTCTGACGCTCAATGTTTCCGGCAATCGCTTAAATGCGATTTTAAACCAACGATCCAATGATTTTTTGGTTGCTAACGGTTGGAACGTCACCCAGTATGCCGTGTTGGTGCATATGTTCGCTCGTGTTTCGGGTCTTAAGCCCGGCGAATTGGTGCACGTCATTGCCGATGCGCATATTTACGACCGACATGTACCCGTGGTTAAGGAGCTGATTACAAAAGATCAGCATCCGGCACCGAAGCTTTGGATTGACCCTGAAATCACAGATTTTTATGCATTCACTCCGGACAGCTTTGTATTGGAAAATTATGTCCATAGCGGCAAAATCGGCAAGCTTCCGGTTGCAGAATAAAAGGAGGAAGCCATGGAACTGATTGTTGCCGTTGATAAAAACTGGGGCATTGGCAAAGGAAATGATTTACTTTTTCGCATCAGTGAAGATTTAAAGCGTTTTAAAGCCATGACCGTGGGGCATGCTATTTTGGTCGGCAAACGCACACTCGATTCTTTTCCCGGCGGCAAGCCCCTGCCGAACCGTACCAATATTGTTCTTTGCTTTCCCGAAGAAGAATGTCCCCCCGAGGTTCGAAAAGTAACCTCCGTGGAAGAAGCTGTTGCAGTTTCTAAAGAATATGATGTTGTCTACGTCAGTGGCGGAGAAAGCATCTACCGCCAACTGCTTCCTTTTTGTGAAAAAGCTCATATCACAAAAATCCACAGTGCAAAAGAAGCCGATCGTTTCTTCCCGAATCTGGATGAAGACGAAAGCTGGCACATTACAGAAGAAAGCCCGATCCAATCACAGGACGGTCTTACATATTCATTTATCACATATGAAAGGACGTAAAAACCCATGGAAAACGTATTTGACATACTCAAAGCACGTGGTCTTTTAGCACAGACTACCCACGAAGAAGAGATCCGCGAGCTGTTAGGAAAGGAAAAAGTCACCTTCTACATCGGCTTTGACCCCACAGCAGACAGTCTGCATATCGGTCACTTTCTGCAGATGGTTGTTATGAAGCATATGCAGGATGCCGGTCATCGCCCCATTGCTCTGATCGGTGGCGGCACTGCCATGATTGGCGACCCCTCCGGTCGTACCGATATGCGCCAGATGATGACAAAAGAAACCATTGCGCACAACAGTGAATGTTTCAAAAAGCAGCTTTCCTGCCTGGTCGACTTTTCCGACGATAAGGCGCTGATGGTCAACAATGCCGATTGGCTTTTGGATTTAAACTACGTTGAGTTCTTGCGCGATATCGGCGTGCACTTCTCCGTCAACCGCATGCTCACCGCGGAATGTTTCAAATCCCGTTTGGAGCGCGGTCTGACCTTTATTGAATTCAACTATATGCTGATGCAAAGCTTCGACTTCTTAAAGCTCTATCAGAAATATGGCTGTGTTATCGAGCTGGGTGGCGACGACCAGTGGAGCAATATCTTGGGCGGTATTTCCTTGGTGCATAAAGTTGAAGGCAAGCAAGCCTATGGTATGACCTTTACGCTTCTTACCAACAGCGAAGGCAAGAAAATGGGCAAAACTGCCAAGGGTGCTCTTTGGTTGGATCCCGAAAAATGCTCGCCTTACGAATTCTATCAGTACTGGCGCAATGTTGACGATGCCGATGTTATTCGTTTCCTTCGTATGCTCACCTTCCTTCCCTTGGAAGAGATTGCCGAAATGGAAAAATACGAAGGTGCAGAGCTCAACAAGGCAAAAGCACTGCTCGCTTATGAGATGACCACCATGATTCACGGCAAGGAAGAAGCCGAAAAGGCAAAAGCCGCCGCGGAGGCCGCCTTCTCCGGCAAAGCAGACGAAAATATGCCCACCTACGTTCTGCCCGAGCTCACCGAAGGCATGACCATTCTGGATTTGGCAGGCGCATGCGGCTTGTTCCCCTCCAGAAGCGAGGCACGCCGCACAATCGAGCAAGGCGGTCTGACCATGAACGATGAGCGCGTTTCCTCCGGCACACGTCCCGTCACCGCAGACGACTTCAAGGATGGTATTTTGCTTCTTCGCAAGGGCAAAAAATCATATATGAAAATCACGTTAGCATGAAAGGATTGAAGATTATGAAAAAATTTGTATCGATTCTCCTGGTATTTACGCTGGCAAGCACTCTTTTGTTTGCAATGACTGCCTTTGCAGCCGACAAAAATCCTGTTTACTATATGTTGATCGGTAAAAAGGATTTCACCAAGCTTGATGTTTTCAATCAGAATATTGTTTCTGAAACCGGCGCCACCGTATGTCTGACCGGTGCTTATGTCAACTATGTGACCGACTATGAAAAAATGATGAACATGGATCAGTTTGAAAAAGAACAGTCTGCTGCTTCCGAGCTGTTCACCGACAAAAAAGCTGCACAGGATCTTGCCGACTCCCTCAACAAATCCTCTATGGATATCTCTATGATTTATCCTTTCGCTGATGTTGGTCTGTTCACCGTCAACTACTACGATTTCCAAGTTGTTGCTATCCAGTAATTTCTGAACAAAAATAAATAGGGAGCTTTTCGCTCCCTATTTATTTTTCGAATTTAAAATCGGAAACCGATATCGGCTTATAAATGCCGTAAGTTTCAAGCATATCCTCTGTCATGACAATACCATCACTTTGCATCAATTTCATGCAAGTGTTGTATTGTCGCAGATTGGCAATCACCCGAACAACTTTTCCTATGATTCGAAAATAATCCGTAAATGTTACCATAATGGGAGGATAGGTGCCCGCAAAGTTTTTGGCAAACAAAACGGTTTCATTCTCCCGTTCCACCACAGAACGGATGATTGGTCTTTTTTCGCCAACCTGCACCACGGCAACCTCATGATCCCGAATAAAGGGCTGGCGTTTGACCAGAATATAGTCTTCCTCTTGAATTCTCATCGCATCCATGGCAGAATCAGAAACTTTGACAATAAAATGCTCTCCCTTCTCGAGAAGCATATTAGAGATATACACACTGCCTTTGGGCTTAACTACAGACGGCGGCAAAATCAAATCTTCCATGTCCGTATAGATGGGAATTTGTGTTGCCCCGGGCTTTGCCAACATCATTTCATTTTGCATCAGATCGTTGGCACCATAGTCCAATCCTTGGCATACCATTTTCACGATTTCATCCGACGGCTCAATGTAGCCGCTTTCAACATTGGATAACAGACCGAGCGGAAGTCCTGTTATTTTGCTTAATTCCACCAAGGAAATTCCCCGTTGATAACGGATGATGGCAATTTTTTCTCCGACTGTCATAATGGTATTTCCTCCGCAATGAATATAGAAGTAGGTGTTTTATGAACTTTACAGAATATAAAAAGTTATTAAAACAGAATATATTAAAGCCCGTCAGTCTTTTCTACGGAGAAGAAGATTTTTTGCTGAACTACTGTATCTCTTTAATCCGGAAAAACACCATAGATGAAGAACAGGCTTTTTTCAACGATGAAACTTTCACCTCAGAAAATTTCTCTCTGCAAGCTTTTTCTGATAGCTTAGCTTCCTTTCCCGTTTTTTCGGAAAAGAAGCTGATTGTATTAAACGATATTCGCATTTTCAAAATGCCCACCGCCGATCAGGAAACGCTTGCAAAGCTTCTGTCGGAAGCCCCTGCCCATGCCGTCATTTTGATTCGTGAACAGGAAGCACCGGACAAGCGATTAAAGCTATATAAAACCATTCAAAAATGCGGGCAGGAAGTCGAATTCACTTATATGACGCCTGCCGATTTAAAGGCACAAATCACAAAGAAGCTCTCCGCATCCGGTCTTTCCATATCCGATGCCGATGCTATGTATATCGTAGGCCTTGCCGGGCCTTCACTGACCAATCTCCACACCCAAATGGAAAAGCTCCTTTCCTATATGGGAAGCCGCAAAAAAGTCACGGCGGCGGATATTGATGCGATTATCGAAAAGCCGCTCAACAACAAAGTCTTCGACATGATTGATGCGCTGATGGATAAAAAGCCCTCCATTGCTTTTGCGATTCTTTCAGATTTGAAGCAATTAAAAGAAGAGCCCGTGAAGCTGATTTCTTTAATTGGCGGTCAATTTTGCGATGTTACCAAGGCATCGTATCTCCTTGCCGACGGTGTGGGGAATCCTGCCGCCGCTTTGGGCGGCAATCCCTGGGCGGCAAACAAAAAAGTTGCCGTTGCCCGAAAAGTTCCGCCGGAAAAGCTTGCCCGTGGAGTGCATTTGGCACGCCGCGCCGATGAAGCCGTGAAAAGAGACGGCAGAGACGGCTGGGATGCCTTGTGGGAATTGGTTCTTTCCCTTTGCGAAGATTAATCTTTGATTTCTCCCGCTCCTTTAAGTGCCATTTTTGTCACTGCAGGGCCAATCAGTTCATACACCAGTGTTGCACACAAAATAACGGCACGAATCTGTCCTGCGTATTCCGGCACTACACTGCCTGCCGCCAGTGACAAACCGATTGCCACACCGGCTTGCGGCAAAAGAGCATAGCCCAAATATTTTTTCACAACCGAAGATGTTTTTCCCACGGTGCTGCCAACGGCGGCACCGATAATTTTTCCCACAACACGAAGAATAATATAAACTGCGCCAATGACACCCACTGTCGGGAGCACATCCACCTTCAAATCCGCACCCGAAGCGACAAAAAAGAGCATATACAAAGGCGGCGTCACCCCATCGCAAAGATCCATAATCTGCTTAACATCGGCAGACAGATTGGCAATCACCGCACCCATTGCCATACACAGCAAAAGCTCGGAAACCCCTAAGAGTTCTGCCAGTCCAAGCCCGATAAAAATGAAACCGAAAATCAAGGACAGACGATTGCCTTTTTTCTTGAAAAATCGCATCGGAACAAGAAAAATAAATCCCAAAATTGCACCAACGAGCAGTGCCCCGCCAACCTCACGCAAGGGAGCAAGCAAAGATGCGGCAAGGGAGGTTGTGGTGTGATTCAGTGCCTGGGCAATGGCAACACAAACAGAGAATAAAATCAGCGCTGTGGCGTCATCGATGGCAACAACGGACAAAAGTGTTTCCGTTACAGGCCCTTTTGCCTTGTACTGCTTGATGACCATAATGGTTGCCGCAGGCGCCGTTGCCGCCGCAATGGCAGAAAGCACCAAAGAGAAGGGAAGCTCCTTGCCGCAAAGCAAAAGGCCACCTAAAACAAAGAGCACGGCAAATAAAGATTCAAAGCAAGCGATGACAATGGGCGCCGCACCCACACGCTTAAAATAAGAAATTTTAAATTCATTACCGATGGAGAAGGCAATAAAGCCCAGTGCCACATCCGATAAAATGGAAATAGAGCCTAAAAAATCCTCGGGAACAATATTGAGCACGCAAGGGCCTAAAAGAAGTCCTGCCACTAAATAGCCGGTTACATTGGGAAGCTTTAAATGCTTTGCCATACGTCCCAAAAACATGCCGGCAAAAATCATAATTGCCAAATTGATTGCCGTGTTCATTGCTTAAAAGTCAGTCCCTCCATATAATTTACGGGCACGGAGAACATAATGCCCGTATCCGGCTTGTCCAGTCCGCCCGTGACTTCACGGACAATTTTTGATACCAGAGGAATCCGCTCCTCTTGAATGACCATGAAAATTGTTTTGCTTTCATGATGGGCAGGATCAAGCATACTGCGAAGCGAACCCAAAAAGCGAAGCTCATCATGCTCACCCAGCTCCATTGCCATGCCTTTACTGTCTAAAATCGTAGCGCCCGGAATTTTCTCATCGCCAAAGCGCGTCAAAAGCTTGTCCAGGTACTCAATACGATTTAAAACGATAACCAACAGTTGCATATACATTCCTCCAATATCAGATTTGGCTTATTATAGCACTTATTTTTTCAAAAATCAACGTATTTAAAAAAAAGATACTGCCAATTCTGTGGCGAATCAGCAGTATCTTTTTGTGTTATTTTCTATATGACAACGAGATATTGTCAAAAGTAGCATTGCTCACATGTTGGAACACGCTGACATAGTTATCCCCATAGGAGCCCGATGCCAAAGTGCCGTAGGCGGTTGCCTTTGCGGCATCGTAAAGGGTTGCGCCGCTTGCAGAAATGACAACATATCCCAAAACAATGGTTTCGCCGTTGTCGCCCGTAGCGGAAATTTTGATTTCATCGCTTCCGTTATCTTCAATAATAAGCTTGCGTTCCGTAGCAAAAGAGACAGGAATTGTCATCATCTGCTGTCCGCTTGCAAACATCTGATTCCATGCAGAGCCGTTGATTTGTGTGCGCAGCCCCAGCTCATTCCCGCGCAGAAGAAGCATGATGCCGTTTGATAAAGAGTAGGGCGCCGCATTCATATTGGCGCGCAGGGCCACGCCGGCACTCATCCAGATATTGCCGTCGGCAGGATCCTTCGGTGCATAAACATCTGCCGAGAGCGTGTAACCACCGGCGGCGTTCAAAGGCACTTTGTTGCCAAAGCTAAAGGCAAAGCCTGAAAGCTTACCCGTGTTGTAGCTACTGCTACCGTTGGCGGCGTGTGTCCAGAATGTGCCGTCATAGCCGTAATCAAAATTTTCCATGACCGTATGGAGCTTTCCTTTGTCGAAGTCTACCGTACCCGAATAGGGCATCAGGGTTGCCACACTATCTTTGATCAAAAAGGTTTTTACGATGGTGTTATTGCTATCAACAACAGGAAACAACTCTGTTGTGCCGGCTTTGAGGTCAGCCTCTGTCAGGATGCGAATGCCGGTCATCTTGCCGTTTTCGTAAATGGCAGAAATGACCTTCAAATCGCTGAAATCACCGGCGGTATTCAAAGAAGCCATGCCGTTTTCAATATAATTCGCTTGATAAGAAATACGGATAGGATTTCTTTCATAGGCGCAAAGCTCGGAAATGCGCATCCGATTGCTCGTGAGTTCCACGCGGATATAGCGCACTTTTCGGCGATCAAAGGAAATGGCAACACCTTGGGGCGTTAGGGAAACATTGCCCGATACCGGTTCGAAATATGCATTGTCGCGGGACACATACACCTTGGCACTGCCGGCATAATTTGCATCTGCCTTTAAGGTGATGTAGCCGATGGTTTCATCCTGCTTCAAATCAATCAAAGCATAGGGGGCACCATCATCTTCGGTCGACTCCCAAGCAGAAGCGGCATCGCCGTCGGTCACATTCTTGGCATACAATCCGTGGATGCCGTGGGAAGTGCTGACGTATACGGGCTTATTCAGTGCCTTGTCTTCGTATGTTTCTTCTTTGACTTCATAATAGAACCCGTCATTGAAGGCATACAGGCGATAGAAGCCGCCTTCAATATCCGCAGAGAAGGTATTTCCGTCCATGGAAACGGCTACAGGAGAGCCGCTTGTGATGTCATAAACCGCACTTGCACCTTCTACCATAAAATCATAATGCGAAGAAGCGGCGGAATAATTCTTGTTCACAACCAGAATATAATTTTCTTTCTTTGCTTCATTTTCAAACAAGGTCACAATAGCATTCTGATTGTTGGTAATGCGGAAGAAGAAATCCCCGGGCAAATGGGTCTCGTTGCCGCCCAAGCTTCCCACATGATACACACAAACAGCTTCGGAAGGTGCCAAATACGGCTCGACCTTTCTTGCCGCTTCGTTAGTCTTTTTCGTAATATCGAAAAGCTCACCCTTTTGTCCGTTTTCCGTCATGATAGCAGAGCCGGAAACGAAGGATTCACCCGTGCCCTGGGGCGTAAACCAGGTGAAATACTGGAAGCTCTTTGCACCGTATGCAAGACCAACAGAGAAATGATAGCGCACGGAATTATCGTTGGCATAAAAGCCGTTTTTCAGGTCAACGGATTGCACATAGTACTCAAAATCAATATCATGCTTACGTGCATACTTATGGAACAAATCCATATGGAACATGGTCGCACTCTCGTTGTACACATCATTGTTAAAAGGATAATTGTCGAAGGAAATCTTATGCTTGTATTCCGGCCCTAAAAGTGCCACCCAGTCATCAATGTAGCCTTCATAGGTATAGCCGAAATGCTCAATCGCACCGACAGGATAGAAGTTAAGATGCGGCACGGCATCCGGGTCTTCGTCTGCCATGATCTTGTAAGCACGGGCATAAGGATTGGCACCAATCGGCTCGTCCTTCAAATAATAGCCAATGACATTTTCATGATTTTTATATTCCGAAACCAACGTGCGAATCTGCAAGTCGGACATATTTAAAATATTTTCCACTCGGCTGTCTGCCGCATAGAAGCCAATGCCGTTGGCTTTGGCAGCTTCTAAGGATTCCATGGCAAACTGCGGTGTCACATGACTCCAGCTGCCCATTAAAACGGAATTCATGCCGGCTTCTTTCATATAAGCATACTGCTCTTTCGTCTGATAGCCGGGCATCGGCGGATAAAATGCCATATATAAGAACTCTCTGTTTTTCACCGTCACGTACACAGGCTTTTCCGTACCGCGGATGCTGTCTTTGATATAAACCGTCACCGTGCCGGGGCTGATGGCACGCACCAAACCATCGGGATCGACGATAGCGATGGCTTCGTTTTCACTCCGATAGGTGTAGGTCACATCTTCATCGGGATAGGTGTAGTGCGGCACGAGCATATAGGTTTTGCCCTCATTGATAGATATATTTTCCGATGCCAGGCGGATTGTGCCTTCATTCTCCGTGTCGGCACGGAAGATTTTCATTTCGGCAAACTGCATCAGATACCCATCGGGGGTTGCTTCACGCATTTGTTTATTGAGAACACGCACGAAGCGTCCCTTTTCACCCTTCAGGCAAACGCCGATGCCGCTGCCGGCATAGCCGTGCAGATCGCGCACCGTTCCCACCGTTCTGTATGAAACATTGTCCGAGGAAACCTGCACATCAAAAGCTACGGGAAGCATTTTCATTTCCTTATTATATAACAAAACCTGCGAAAGGGCATATTCTTTCCCTAAATCTACCGTCACATGATAGGCTCGGTTGGGGTCTAGGTTTCTGTCATACGGATTGGTGGAAAACCCGTATTCCAAATGACCGTCCGTCAAATTCTCCGGATGCCAGGTTTCGTCTTTCTTTACATAGGCGCTGTTATAAGAAACAGGCTTGCGATAGCCAATTTCCGTCTTAAAATCGGAGTTGACATAGATTTCATTGATTCCGATGATCACGTCTTTACGGGAGGTCAGGCGCAGCTGCTCTGCCATGATATAGAGATTTGGCAAGCTGACCGTATCGGCAAATGCACCGCTTTTCAAGGTGTGCCATGCCTTTCCGTCATAATATTCAAAAAGCATATCCTCTTTGCCTGCGCCGCTTGCAAAAGAGATTTCAATGGCTTCAATCAGATACGGATGCCCGTAATCCAAAAGAAGCTGCATATGCTCTGTGCTCGGCTTGAGTGCCGGATCCATCAAAAATGCAGACTGGGGCAAGCCGTCCTGCATGAGGCGAGGGGGAGAGGTAGGCGCATAGGTTAAATTACTGGTTACATCGGCATAAAGCCGCTTCGCGCTCACGCTTACTGCAAAAACAAGAACCGCCGTGAGCAAAAGAATCAACCGCAGAGTTTTTTTCACAAAAATTCCTCCTTTGTTTTTCCCTTAACTACATTATAATAAAATTTTTTTGGGATGTCAACTATAAAAAGACATCTTTGAAATCGAAAAATCATTCTAATCATCACCAAAGTTGCATTTGCTTTAAACATACACTTTTCACAAAAATTATCACCATTCTTTTCAAAACCCCTTGCAATTTTTTATAAAATGTTTTATGATATATATTTGAAGTATCTATATATATAAGAAAGGCTTACATAATGAAAAGATTTCTCTCATGCCTCATGGGCATTCTTCTTCTTTTTTGTATTGGCGGTTGCGCTCCGCAAGAAAAGCCCCTTGAGGACGGGCGGCTCACCATTGTGGCAACGCTGTTTCCGCAATATGATTTTGCTCGCACCATTGCAGGCAAGCAAGCCGACGTCACCATGCTTCTGCCCGTCGGCACCGAAGCTCACGGCTTTGACCCCACGCCCTCGGATATGCTCACACTGAATCGTTCCGATCTTCTATTTTATACGGGGGATAGCATGGAGCCTTGGGTACAGGAGCTGACAGCAGACATCGCGAATTTATCCGTTGTTGATCTTTCGGAAACCATATCGCTTCTTGAAGCGCACCATGAGGAAGACGGCCACGAACACGGCAATTTCGATCCGCATATCTGGACCGATCCGAAAATTGCCATGGAAATGGCACGAAAAATCGGCGCCGCCATGATGGAAAAAGACCCCGAAAATCGCGCGGTATACGAAGAAAACCTCTCAACTCTTTTATCTGAGCTTTCCGCTTTGGATGCAGACTTTTCTGCACTGGTCGATAGCGTAGAAAAACCCACGATTTATTTCTGTGGACGGTTTGCCCTTTCTTATTTCTGCACATCTTACGGCATAAACCACGTTTCTCCCTATGCCGGATGTGCCGAATCTGCAGAGCCGTCCCCTGTGGCATTGGCAGAGATTATCGATGCCGTGAACAAAAACAATGTGCCGGTTGTCTTCTATGAAGAACTGACCGATCCGAAAGTCGCAAACTTTGTTGCCGAGCAAACGGGGGCTGCGCCCCATCTTCTTCATTCCTGCCATAACGTGACCCAAGAGGAATGGGACAGAAACGTAAGCTACATTTCCCTTATGCGGCAGAACTATGAATACCTGAAAAAAGGATGGAAAAAATGAGTATTTTATTGGAAGCCAAAAACATCTGTGTTTCCTACGAAAAGGCACTGGCAGTTGGTGATGTCAGCTTTCGTGTGGAAGAAGGCGATTATATTTGTGTCTTGGGGGAAAACGGTGCAGGCAAAAGCACGCTACTCAAAGCACTTTTAGGACTTATTCCTTTGAAAAGCGGCGAAATTTTGCCGCACAACATCAAGCCCTCGCAGATTGGCTATTTGCCCCAGCAAACCCAAGTGCAAAAGGACTTTCCTGCTTCTGTCCGTGAAGTTATTCTCTCCGGCAGAGCCGCCAAAACAGGGAAGCTTCCCTTTTTCCGTGATAAAGATCGTGCGGATATGAAAGCCTATGTGCAAATGCTGAATCTAAAAGACATTTTAAACCGCTCCTATCGTGAATTATCCGGTGGACAACAACAGCGTGTTCTTCTCTGTCGTGCCCTTTTGGCGGCAGAAAAGCTTCTGGTGCTGGACGAGCCCGCCGCAGGGCTTGATGCGGTGATTACCCATGAGTTTTATCATATTGTCGGACATCTGAACAAAGAGAAGAAAGTTGCCGTCATTATGGTCAGCCACGACATCCGCTGTGCTGTCCGCGAAGCCAAGCACATTCTGCATTTGAAAAAAGAAGCCTCTTATTTCGGCCCTTCCGAAGACTACGTCAAAACGCGGGACTATCATTATTTGTTGGGAGGTTGCTGTGATCATGCATGATATTCTTTTGCTTCTGTCCCTGTATGGGGAAGCCGTGTTCGCAGGGGTTTTAATTGCTCTTTCCTGTGCCCTTTTGGGCGTAAATCTTGTTTTAAAGCGCTACTCCATGATTGGTGACGGGCTCTCTCACGTCAGCTTCGGTGCACTTTCCATCGGTCTTGCCGTTGGCGTTGCTCCCATGGCGATTGCCTTGCCCGTTGTTATCATTGCCGCATTTTTTCTGTTGCGCGCTTCGGAAAAAGAGCACTTACACGGCGATGCCGCCATTGCGCTTTTATCCTCCGGCGCTCTTGCTATCGGTATTTTGGTGTCGCATCTGTTTCAGACCAATATGAGTGTGGAAGATTATATGTTCGGCAGTCTCTACGCCATTGATCGGGGTGATTTTATTCTCAGTGTGGTGCTTGCCCTGTGCGTTTTGGTTTTGTTTGTTCTTTTCTACAACAAAATTTTTGCCGTCACCTTCGACGAATCCTTTGCCAAAGCCACCGGTGTGCACGTTTCTCGTTATAATTCTTTAGTTGCCGTCCTCACCGCCGTTACCGTGGTGGTCGGCATGCGCATGATGGGCGCACTGTTGATTTCCAGTCTGATTATTTTCCCTGCCATCACTGCCATGCGGATTTTTAAAAGCTTCAAAAGTGTTACCATTGCCTCGGGGATTCTGTCCGTCCTTTGCTTTCTTTTGGGCGTGATTCTTTCCTTTACCCATCGCGGTCTTCCCACCGGTGCCACTATTGTTGTGGTCAATTTGGTTGTCTTTATTCTGGTTACTCTGTTTTCCAAAAAACGTGTATAGAACTTAAAGTATATGATCCGAAATATAAGTAAAGAAGTGACTACCGATTAAAAAAAGTCAAGCATACTACTTTGTATAGCAGTATGTTTGACTTTTTAAATTATTTTGCACATTTAGCACAAGGAGAAAGTCCCGAAATATTTGTTGTCCTATAACTATTTTTTCCGCCACAATTTGGGTCTAAATGATATCTTTTTCCGGTCGGTGTTCTGTAATAATATCCGTCAGGTTCAGGATTGTTTATATCAGACGAATCATTAAAATATATAGTTTGATTGGCTGCCTGCGCCTCACTTTGAGATTCATACCAACCTACATTCTTATATGCCGGAACTTCCGATTTAAAAACCGTAACAGTTCTTCCGTCAGTAGCATATAAGGTTTGTTGCGTTTCTTGCATAGATTTGTACCAACCTACATTTAAATATGCAGGAACTTCGTTTTCTAAAACTTCTATTGTTCTTCCATCTAATGCATATAAAGTAACTTTATTTTCCATCCCTGTTTCGTTTGGTATGATTACGGAAAAAATCATAGCACCATTTTCATCATAGCTTGTGCCAATAAAATATCTTGGCATTATTTCTCCTGCCTTTGTATAAGCAATGGTTACTACGCCATCTGTGTAATCTATAGATTCTTCAGAATAATTTCCCAATATCAATGCAGTATTGTCATACAAATAGCCATAATAGTCATCATTGCTCATATCGCTATAGGTATAGGATAAAACCTTATATCCATTTTGTGTTCTTTCGTTCAACAATGGAATGTTGTAACATCTTCCCAAATCAGGAATGTCAGGATAATCTGCATAAGCGTATACATCTTTTGAACATATTACGACCATATTGTTTTTCTGACTCCATTGAACATTTGCCCCAAACGCTTCCGCAACATATCTTGTCGGTGCAAGTGTTCTTCCATCGATCACAACAGGGCAAACATCCATTTTTGTTAATTGGTTGTTGATATA